>CBFGNU010000198.1:0-7785 GCA_965650195.1 uncultured Mucilaginibacter sp.
GGGGATGTCATCCCTTTTGTAACCTTGATAATAGAAAGTTCATTTTGTCCGGCTTACGCGTTATATTGCAGTCAATTATATTCGCTTGTTATGACTAATAACCAATTAAATCCGCGCCCGGTATTTTTTAAATATTTCTTTTCAATTCAAGGTCCCTTTAAAGTAATACCTGTGCTGTGCTTATTCTTGTGTACGGTTACTTTGTCGGGTTTTTCCGGTCATACCTACTCATCTGAGCCGGCAGCCAAAGCTAAAGTTTGGGTAGGTACCTGGGGTACGGGGCTCCAGGCAGTTGAAGGAAGAAATATGCCGCCTGCGCCCGGCCTCAGCAATAACACATTGCGCCAGGTGGTTTGTGTCTCTATAGGCGGAAAAAGCCTACGGTTAAAATTCTCCAACCAATTCGGCAAAAGCCCGGTTACCATGAGGGCCGTACAGATAGCCGTTTCAACCGGCGGCAACAAAATTGATCAAGCCACAGCTAAAACCTTAAAATTTAAAGGCGGGCAAGCTGTTACTATGGAACCCGGCACCGACATTGTTTCTGACGCAGTTGCGTTTGATTTGAAACCCAGAATGGAGGTTGCCATTACAATTTCTTATGGCGAAACGTCTGCAATTATGACCGGGCACCCCGGATCATTTACTACTTCGTACCTGCTTGCCGGCCAACAAGCCGCGCCAAACGCCGATTTTACGGACGCTGTTACCACCAAACATTGGTATACAATAACAGGTATTGACGTGGAAGCATCAAAGTCTGCGGGCGCTGTAGCTGTTTTTGGTGATTCTATTACCGATGGGAATGGATCTGGCACCGATAAGCAGAACCGGTGGCCGGATATTTTGGAGATGGCTTTGCTCAAAAACAACGCTACCAAACAGGTAGGCGTGCTTAATATGGGTATAGGCGGCAATGCCGTGCTTAGGGCAGGTTTTGGCCCTTCCGGCCTCGACCGGTTTGACAGAGAGGTATTGCAGCAGTCAGGGGTCAAGTGGCTGGTTATATTTGAGGGCATAAATGACATTGGAGCCACAAGGGACAGTACCAGTGCTGTAGATGTTGCGAATAAACTCATTGCCGCGTATGATGTAATGATTACCAAAGCACATGCTAAGGGTATAAAGGTGTATGGCGCTACAATTACGCCCGTTAAGCGTTCATTTTATTACAGCAGTTACAAGGACGCTGCACGCAACGCTGTTAATAAATGGATCCGCACCAGCGGGTATTTTGACGCCGTTATTGATTTTGACAAGGCTATCAGGGATCCCAACGATGAGGCAATGATGTTAACTGCTAACCAATCTGGCGATTACCTGCATCCAAGCGAGCTGGGTTACCAGGTTATGGGCGGGATTGTTGATTTGGCGTTGTTTAAGTAAGGACGAACGGAGGCACGTTTGTCCGGATTTGCAATCCCGGACAAAATAGTTTAAGGATTTGCAATCCGAGTATAGCGGCACTTAAATTCTAATACAATCCTGTAATGAGGATTGCAAATCCTCTTCTCTCAGTCCGGGATTATAAATCCGGGCTAACATAGCGGGTGAGGAAATTCAGATTCAATAATTTTAGGTACTTTAGACGTGACAAAATTCCTAATCCGATGAAAAGATATTTATCTCCGCTATATAATTTGGTCGTTTTCGCGTCTATTATATTTATTGTTTATGACAGAATTAAAAGTCCTATCTCTTCAAAGGTTGATTATGTCCTAATCACCATTACTGCAATGGCAGCAGTTTGGCTTACAGTAAAATTTCTTTTGAATGATAAAGTTGATTTAACAGATTTGATAAAAGCTAAAGAACTTGACCTTACTGAATTTCAAAAACGCGTTAACGCGGTTATTCATTCGAATAAATTGGATGCCTCCAAGATTGAAGAGATCGAATCATCGGTTTATGATAAACTGAAAGGTAATCTCACTGACAACCTTTTAAACTTAGTAGAAGATAAGTTAAAACTACAATTTGATGCTGCTGGCATGTCCATAGCAATAAAAAATGAAATGCAGGCTATCGTTTCTTTTAATAGTAGTTATATAAACAAGTTGCAGCGAAATTCAATTGTTAATTTGATTATCGGAATTGCGGCAACAATTTGCGCCGTTTATGTATTAGCGATTGCACTACTTAATTCCACTGGATATGCCGATTTGAATGCGTTTTTAATGCATTTCGCACCCAAAATTTCATTTGTAATTTTTGTTCAAATTTTCGCTTTCTTTTTTCTGAAGTTATACAAGAGTAATTTGGATGATGCTAGATATTTCCAAAACGAAATGACGAATATTCTATCAAAATCGGCGGCTTTAAAGATAAGCCAGCAAAATGGAAATAATAATTTATTTGAAAAAATACTATTGATTTTAGCTTCGACTGAGCGTAATTTTAAAATAGCAAAGGAGGAAACTATGCTAGATTTAGAAAAGGCAAAGATGGAAAACGCACAAAATATTGATTTAATAAACTCACTCAGGGATATTCTAAAATCCGGAAACAAATAATGATACGCAAATAGGCTGGCTAAAACAACAATTCTCTTCCCACTGGTCGAAGTTGGAAACTTCGACCAGTGGGAACGCAATATCAAAATTGAAGAATATAACCATCCAATTGTTCTGTAATGTCAGACTCATCAGGTGCGTCTACCTCATTGCAAGTCATATTAAAATTTCGTTCTGCGTTCTCATCGTCTAAATCTGCTTCGATTGATATTTCTGCATGAAACAATTGCTCCTGTTCCAATGTAACGGTAGTAGATTGACAACCATAATATTTATCATCTTCTCTGTCGTAAAATGCTAAAGAGCAATCCTCATATGTCACATCCATTTTATATGATGTTTCACCCGTGACCTGCAAAATTGTTTCTGTAATATCACTCATATCTTCAACCGTATAGCCTTTCAATTCAAAATGCGTTACTTCGACACTATCTATGCTGATATCAAATCCTATTTCATCCTTTATTTTAAATATAAAAGCGTCTTTTATATTTTGCATCAATTGAATTTGATTACCATAGTAAATCTTCGAAATTAACTCGTACCTGTCTGCGTGAAGTTGCTTGTTGATTTTATCAAGTATGGAGGACAGCGAATCTTCTATTATAATACTTTCGGACATAAACCCTTTAAAGTCTTTGTCACCACTAATGAAATACATTTTTTCATTTGTCGTTTGACACCAATTCTCTACGGCGCTGATAACGAATGCGTCGGGGAATTCACTCTTTTTTTTCCCAATCCCAAATGGTTGTTCACGATTAAAATATTTCGAAAAAACATTTGCAGCGACGGTTGAATAATCGATAGTAGTAATCCTTGATGTTTTAATAATGTTTTCCAATTGTGTGGACAATTCTGCGAAAGCCGCTTCAAGATCTATTAAAGGGAGTTGCGTATAATTTTTTCCATAATTCAAGTTCTTAATAATTTTACCGTTGTTATTAATCGCCTTATTGAATTGTTTTATTTCGGAAAATGACTTCTGTAAATCTTCCATAATATTACTTTTGATCTCGCTAATAGTAATTTCAGTTAGAAATAAATTAATATGGCCGGCAGCCGCTACATCAAATAGTTCATTAAGCCTATGGCTGGTGAAATAATTGTTTTGTACAACTGTTTGAGTGTCTAAAAATATATTCCTTGTTTCAAGCATCTTCTTACTTTATGTAACCAATTTAGGTATATTTTTCTATTTATCAACATGTAAAAAACTTATCATTTGATGCTTTTCGATTGGATAGGTGCGTTGTCCTCAATTATGCGTTTGTGCTAAAATTTAACTAATCTAAAGGGACACGAGTGCCCCGCCGCACTTTTGCCATGCTACATACTCGCGCCAGAAAATGAGTGAAATTTTTGAATTGGTGGCCACGAAGCAGTATTAACTCGGAAGAAAATAATATTATTATCCAAATACTTACAAAATTTACCTAATCAATCACATTAAATAAGCGCACCAAACTTGTACCAGGCCATAGCACCCCACCTGCTACGCTACAACCATTATAATCCATCCCCTCACCCACCCCAACCGTCACCCAAAAGCCAAATTCACTCACCAAAAACACCACTAATCAACTAATCACTATCTTTGCAGCAATAATGAGTAAGCACGGTAGAATATTGGTGGCCATGAGCGGCGGGGTTGATAGCTCGGTAGCGGCGGTTATGCTGCATGAGCAAGGATACGAGGTAATTGGTCTCACCATGAAAACATGGGACTATGCATCTGCCGGTGGCAGCTCAAAAGAAACCGGCTGCTGCAGTCTGGATAGCATTAATGATGCCCGTGCTTTGGCGGTGGGTTACGGTTTCCCGCATTATATCCTGGATATCCGCAATGAGTTTGGCGATTTTGTGATCGATAATTTTGTTGACGAATACCTGGCGGGCCGCACCCCTAACCCATGCGTGCTGTGCAATACCTATATTAAATGGGAGGCGCTTTTAAAACGTGCCGATAAACTGGACTGCGAGTTTATTGCAACTGGGCACTATGCCAACATCCGCTTGCAGGATACCGGTCGCTATGTAATATCAAAAGGTAAAGACGAGAATAAAGATCAGTCGTACGTGTTATGGGGCGTGTCGCAACAAAACCTGGCGCGCACTAAATTTCCGCTTGGCAGTTTTTCTAAACCGGAAATAAGGCAAATGGCTTTAGATATGGGGCAAATAGAACTCGCCGGTAAAAGCGAGAGCTACGAGATCTGTTTTGTGCCGGATAATGATTACAGGGCCTTTCTGCGCCACAAAGTACCCGCGTTGGAGGAAAGAGTAAGCGGAGGGAATTTTGTATTGACAGACGGCACCGTAGTGGGTAAACACCAGGGCTATCCATTCTACACTATTGGTCAGCGCCGTGGTTTGGGCATTGCATTGGGGCACCCTATGTTTGTTACCCGCATTGATCCGGATACCAACACGGTTGTTTTGGGCACCGAAGAAGAACTGCACCGCAAACAAGCCTGGGTTAAAGACCTAAACCTGATAAAATACGCGAGCATTACCGAGCCTATGGAAGCGGTTACCAAAATACGTTACAAGGATGCAGGCGCGCTAAGCAGCATTGTACAAATGGGCGAGCATATGAAGGTAGAGTTTGATCATATGGTATCGGGCGTAGCGCCGGGACAATCGGCTGTGTTTTACGAAGGCAACGACCTTTTGGGCGGTGGATTTTTGATGTAGTTTTTTTGGTGAGTAGTTGATTGGGTTGATTGAGCGAGTGGTTGTTTTCTTGCTTAATTTTTCATCAATCGCTGACCGAAAGCAATAGCTTAACCAGTTAAAACTTAATAAACCTAATCAACTTAATCAACCACTCACCTAATCAACTCCTAACAAAATCAACCACCCACCCAATCAACTTAATCAACCAATCAACCACTTTTTAATTGGTTCATTGGCTTCTTTATCTTTTATTTGCAGAAAATACTGTTTGAATGGCTAAAAATTTACTCATTGTAGAATCTCCGGCTAAGGCCAAAACCATTGAAGGATACCTCGGGAAAGACTTCACCGTTAAGTCGAGCTACGGGCATATCCGCGATTTGGTTAAGTCCGAAGATGCTATTGATGTAGCCAACAATTTCAAGCAGAAATACGAAGTACCTGCGGATAAAAAGCAGATAGTAAGCGAGTTAAAGAAATTAGCCAAGGAAGCCGACATGGTTTGGCTGGCATCGGACGAGGACCGCGAGGGAGAAGCTATATCATGGCACTTGTTTGATACACTTAACTTAAAAGACGAGACCACTAAGCGTATCGTTTTTCATGAGATAACCAAACCGGCCATCTTAAGCGCCATTGAAAATCCGCGTAAAATAAACTACAACCTGGTAAATGCCCAGCAGGCACGTCGTGTTTTAGATAGATTGGTGGGTTTTGAGCTGTCGCCGGTGTTATGGAAAAAGGTTAAACCTTCCCTGTCTGCCGGTCGTGTGCAATCTGTTGCCGTTAGGCTGATAGTAGACCGCGAGCGCGAGATCAATAAATTTAACTCAGAAGCCGCTTTTAAAATAGTAGCCATATTTGGCAAAGGCAAGCAAGCATTCAAAGCCGAACTGGCTGAGCGCTTTGCCAAAGAGGACGACGCGCAGAAGTTTTTAACCGATTGCGTTGACGCGATATTCAACGTAAACTCATTAGAGACGAGGCCAACCAAGCGCTCGCCCGCCGCACCATTTACTACATCAACTTTGCAACAGGAAGCCAGCCGCAAGCTGGGTTATTCTGTTTCGCGGACGATGCAGGTGGCGCAAAGGCTTTATGAGTCGGGGCACATTACCTATATGCGTACCGATAGCGTTAATTTATCTGAAACGGCTTTAAATGCTGCTTCACAAGAAATTATGAGTGCTTACGGCGATAAATATTATAACCGCCGTACCTATAAAACCAAAAGCGCGGGTGCACAAGAGGCACACGAGGCCATACGCCCAACCTACTTTAATAATCACAGGATCGCGGGGGATAGTTCTGAAGAACGCTTATACGAACTGATCTGGAAACGCGCCATCGCCTCGCAAATGAGCGAGGCTCAGTTTGAAAAAACCACCGCTAAAATTGGCATATCTACCCGTAAGGATGAGTTGGTTGCCAATGGCGAGGTAATGAAGTTTGACGGCTTTTTGAAGGTTTACTTAGAATCAGACGATGACGAGGAAGACAACCAACAAGACGGCGAGAACAGTATGCTGCCGCCTTTAACCAAAGGTCAGCTGCTGGAGTTGCAGGAAATGACGGCTACTGAGCGTTTCTCGCGCCCGCCATCTCGCTATACCGAGGCTAGTTTGGTTAAGAAACTGGAAGAACTGGGGATTGGCCGACCATCAACCTACGCGCCTACTATATCCACCATACAAAACCGAGGTTATGTGGTAAAAGAAGAGCGTGAGGGCAAGCAACGTAAGTTCAGGGTGTTAACCCTTAAAGATAAAAGTATTGCCAAAGACGAGCGCACTGAAACTACCGGCGCCGAAAAAGGCAAGCTCTCTCCTACTGATATTGGCGCCGTGGTGAACGACTTTCTGGTACAGCACTTTAACGGTATTGTAGACTTTAACTTTACCGCCAAAG
This sequence comes from uncultured Mucilaginibacter sp., assembly GCA_965650195.1. Taxonomy (GTDB): domain Bacteria; phylum Bacteroidota; class Bacteroidia; order Sphingobacteriales; family Sphingobacteriaceae; genus Mucilaginibacter. The sequence goes on from CBFGNU010000198.1 coordinate 7,101, forward strand.
TGGAGAAGCAATTTGACGAGATAGCGCAGGGATTGGAAGAGTGGACTAAGATGATCTCGACCTTTTATACAGGCTTCCATAAAGACGTAGAAAACACCATCCAGACAGCCGACAAAGCAACCGGCGAAAGGGATTTGGGCGTTCACCCGGAAAATGGCCAGAAGATCTCGGTACGCATTGGCCGCTACGGTCCGTTTGTGCAGGTGGGCGAGAATGCCAGCGACGATAACAAGGATTATAAGCCGCTGTACGCAAGTTTGCGCACCGGGCAAAGCATAGAGACCATAAGTCTTGAAGAAGCCTTAGAACTGTTTAAACTACCCAAAGCAGTAGGCGAATTTGAGGGCAAGGTAATGAAGGTGGCTATCGGCAGATTTGGGCCGTATATTAGCCATAACAGTGCTTTTGTGTCGTTACCAAAAGAAATTGATCCCCATGATGTTACCCAGGAGCAGGCAATTGAACTGATCCTGGCCAAACGCCAAAAAGATGCTGAAAGACTGATCAAATCATTTGACGAGGATCCTACAGTAAAAATATTAAACGGTCGCTGGGGCCCATACATTGAGTTTGGCAAACAGAACGTAAAAATCCCAAAGGATGTAACAGATCCAACCACCCTAACTTTTGAACAATGCAAGGCCCTTGCCGATGCGGACAGTAAAGCGCCTAAAAAAGGTGGTAA
>CBFGNU010000199.1:0-7778 GCA_965650195.1 uncultured Mucilaginibacter sp.
AGGCGCTTCCGGCAGGAAAGCTGTTAAAATCAAGGTTTGTTATCACCTTCATCATCTCCAAATTCTTCCTTGACCCGGTTTGGTATTTTGTTACGTTTTGGTTGGGCCGCTATATGGTTGATGTGCACCACTGGAGCTTAAAACAAATTGGCTGGTACGCTACCATCCCATTCATAATAGCTGATATTGGTAACGTTGCGGGTGGTTACTTTACCCAATATATCATCAAAAAAGGCATGCCCATACCAAAGGCGCGTAAACTTTCTGTTTGCCTTTCTGGGGCTATAATGGGCGTTTCGTTATTAAGCGCGCCGTTTGTCATCACGTCGCCTATGTGGGCGCTTATTATTTTCGGCTTTGCCGGATTTGGCTATACATCATATACAGCTAATTCACTGGCCTGCCCGGCAGATGTTGTTCCTAAAAGTTCTGCCGCTACCGTGTGGGGAATAGGCTGTGTGGGCACGGGTTTGGGTGGCGCGCTGTTCCAATCCCTTTCGGGCGTTACATTAAATGTTTTTGGCAAAGCCAACATTACCCAGGGGTACGATTATTTGCTTTTTATGTATGGCGGGATAGCCATTATTGGTATGCTGGTAGTATGGTTTTTAATGGGACCAATTGTTAAAGACCAAAAACTGTATGCCTATGCAGCCGAAATTGACGAGGGCAAATCAGCCTAGACAAAAATATCCAGGTAAGTAACTACGTCAGAAACAGGAATGATACCGTGTTTTTGTATGGTGTTAAAATACAGGCTGTCGCCTTTTCTTAGGGTGTACTCGGCATCGCCTACTTTCATTTTCATCTCGCCATCAATAACAAAAATAAACTCCTCCCCATCGTGCGATAACTGGTGCGATTTAACCTCGCCCTTTTTAGCAACGAACAGAAAAGGCTGCATTTTTTTCTCATGAAACTCAGACGCGTAGGGGAAAATGGAATAGCCTTTTTCGGTGCGCATCAATTTGCTTTCGGCCTCGGCGCGGGTAGTGGCAATAGCTTTGGCCCAGCCATCCTGCTCCATTAAATTAGATATGGTGGTGCCAAGGCTCTGGGCAATTTTTACCAAAGAAGCAACAGAGGGCATGGTCCTGTTATTCTCAATTTTTGAGATCATACTTTTAGACATTCCACAGCTATCAGCAAGCTCCTGTAAAGTACGTTTTTGTGTGACCCGCAATATCCGGATCCTGTCACCAATATTAAAGGTTTTATCTGCCTTGCTATCTTCCATTAATAAAATTGTTGTCCTGTTCAGAACTTTTTGCAGCCGCTAAAATAGTTAACTTATTTTATAATAAGTTAACCTGGTTTAAAGCGATTTATCTAAGCTGAATCAGCTATAAGCGCTTTCTTCAAATCCGTAGCTAATTGGTTAGTTAGCAGGGTGACAAATATGTTACATTTCCGGTGTTCCAATAGTGCGGTATAGATTTATATTTGTACTTAGGCATTTAGTATGCAAACGATTGAGAACCGTTTGCGCTAAAGCGCTTTTAAACCAATTTGTTATTATAAACTCTTATTGTTTTTAGTAGTATAATCAAATACGCTTTTCAATTTTCATGAGATCAACTACAAAAATTATTGGTTCGTGTGCTGCGTTATTGTGCTTGCTTGTTTATGTAAGCTTTGTTGCAGACCTGCCTCCTTTTGGCAATCATAAAACATGGGCGCACTATGCAGGCAGCCCAGATCAGTCGAAGTTTTTTAACGGCAGCCAGATCACCAAACAAAATGTTAATCAGTTACAGGTAGCCTTTGTTTATCCTACGGAAGATGTTGGGGCTAACCAATTCAGCCCTATTGTGGTTGATGATGTTATGTATCTTACAGGCAAAAGCAATTCGTTGATTGCTATTAACGCTACTACCGGTAAAGAAATCTGGATCCATACAGGCTTAAACGGTATTACCCGCCGTGGCATAAACTACTGGGAAAGCAAAGATCGTAAAGACCGCCGCCTGATATTTACCCTTAACAACACCATACAGGCTATTGATGCCCAAACCGGTAAGTCCATCACCACATTTGGTAACAATGGCTACACCGATATGCGTGAGGGACTTGACCGCGAGGTTACCAGCATCCGCAGAATGCAATCAATGATGCCGGGTGTTATTTATGATAACCTTTTGATATTGGGCTCTGCACCGGGTGAAGGATACTTCTCGCCTCCGGGGCACATACGCGCTTACAATGTAATTACCGGCAAACGCGAGTGGATCTTTCACACTATCCCGCATCCGGGTGAGTATGGTTACGAGACCTGGCCTAAAGAAGCTTACAAATACGTAGGCGGCGTTAATGTTTGGGGCGAAATATCTGTGGATGTTAAAAGAGGCATAGCTTATTTGCCAATTGGCTCGCCAACTTATGATTATTATGGCGGCGACCGCTTGGGTGCCAACCTTTTCGGCAACAGTCTTGTAGCATTGGATGCAAAAACGGGTAAACGCCTTTGGCACTTCCAAACCATTCATCATGATCTTTGGGATTATGACCTTACATCTGCACCGCAGCTTATCACCGTAAATCGTAACGGTAAAAAAATAGATGCTGTTGCCGTCGCCACCAAACACGGTTTAATGTTTGTGTTTGATCGTGTAACCGGCAAACCTGTGTTCCCTATTGTTGAAAAACCATTCCCGAAAAGCGAAATGCCGGGCGAGCAGGCATGGCCTACACAGCCAATGCCATCTTTACCGCATTTTGTTCGCCATGAAATAAACGAGAAAAATCTTAATCCGTTATTTGAGGGCGAAGAAAGAGCTAAATGGTTGGATCGTATCAAAAAAGCAAAAACAGGGCTGTATGTTCCACCTTCCGACAAATACGAAACCATTATGGTTCCGGGAGCATTGGCAGGTGCTAACTATGGCAACAGCGCGTCTGATCCTGATAAAGGCATAGTATACCTGATTGCCCATGAGTGGCCATCTGTTTACAAACTGGAGCGTGTTAAACCTCCGGTTGAATTAATGAATGCCGACGACAGGGAAAAAGCGCAAACCCTTTACGCTACCACCTGTAAAGGCTGCCACGGCGAGAATATGCAGGGTGCGGGTATTGCGCCATCTTTGGTTAATGTAGGCCAAAGGGTAAGTTTTGAAGATTTCAAAAAAGTATTAGAAGTTGGAAAAGGCCAGATGCCAGGCTTTGCCCACGTTGAAGAGAGCAGGGTAAAGGCTATATATAGTTACTTAGGCGGCAATCCTAACGCCCGAGCTTTTGGCGGTCCCGGTGGTTTTGGCAGAGGCGGCGCGCAGGCTAAACCTGTTACAGGCCCTGTGGTAGCCAACGGCGGTGCAACAGTAAAACCCGACGAAAAACCTACGCCTGCAATGAGCGATTATCCTGTAGCCCACGCTAACAAAGACCGTTATTTAACAGATTACGGCACAACCTGGTCTAACATGCTTAACCCGGTATGGTCAAGGGTATTGGCTTATGATTTGAATAAAGGCGTAATTAAGTGGGATAAACCACTTGGTGTTAGCGCCCTGGCCGAAAGCAAAGGCTTAAAAAATACCGGTGCGCCCGAAGGTGGTGCAAAAAAAGGTTTGATAGTTACATCAACAGGTATTGTGTTTGCGACAGGTAAAGGCGGAAAATTATATGCTTACGATGCCGCGAATGGCAACGTGATATGGGAGACAAACCTTAGCTGGGAACCCAACGCGCAGCCCATTATGTATGAGGTTAATGGCAAGCAATATTTAGCTGTAAGCGCTACGGCCAACTTCGCTAAAGAAAATACAGACAGATCAAAAGATCCTGGCGCTTTACCACGCGGATATGTGGTTTACTCCCTTCCTGATAAAAAATAAACTAAAATGCCTTTGCACTATTGTGCAGGGGCATTTTTTTAAAATAAAAAGTATATTAGACAACCAATTATATAAAATCATGAAAAAACTATTATTCCTGTTTTTAGCCCTTACAACTATTGCCGCCAACGCTCAACCGGGCCCGGGTGCAGGTGGTCCGCCGGCGGTTAAATCACGTGTTGTTAAAAATGATCCGTCAAAATTAAGATCACAACCAAAAATACACGATGGTGCAGGCACTATGGCCTTTACGCAGCTATTTGGGCCCCGCGAGCTAACAACCAACCTTATGTACCTGCATGCGGGTGTAATGAATTCCGCCTCAAGCATAGGTGAGCATTTTCACCATAGCATGGAAGAAATGTATGTATTGCTGGAGGGCGAAGCAGAATTTACCATTAATGGCCGTACGTCGTTGATCAAAGCTCCGGCATTGGTTCCATGTAAACTGGGCGATGCGCATGGCATGTATAATACATCAGGCAAAACCGTAAAATGGTTAAATTTTGGTGTGGGTAAAAGCAGAGGCAGCGGCGGTGGCGTATTTAACCTGGGCGATCCGCGCATACCGGGTACAACCCCGCTTGATGCTATTCCTCAGTTTGTTTCAGGTAGATTAGACCGCGAAAAACTGCGCGCTGGCAATACCTACACAGGCACAGGCATAACTTCACGTCGCTTGTTTAGTCCTGATGTTTTCCAAACCAACTGGAACAACGTAGACCACGTACTTATGCCGGCCAATACCGCTATGGGTACCCGTACAATGGACGGTTTTGAGGAGATCTACTACGTGGTAAACGGCTCAGGTAATGTTGATATCAATGGAACAAAATATCCTGTTGGCCAGGACGACGCTTTCTATGGCGCCGTTGGCGAAAAATTAACTGTTAGCAGCACATCAGAGCTTGAATTGTTAGTTATATGTATAGCTGTTGACAAAACCAAAATGCCTGCCGCCGGACCAAGATTTGGCGCGGTAGGAGCACCACCGGCAACCGGCGAAGGCGCAACCCGCGCTGTAGGCGTTCCAGCCGGCGGCATAGCAAGTGATGCAGCTGACGTAGCGGCACAGCCTAAAGCCATGGCATTGCAAATGGATTTTGTAGTGACCAAAGCCAACGCGGCAGCTTTCGAAAAAATGTATAAAACCGTGTATGTTCCTGCGCTGCGTAAACAGGTGGGTTATTTGGAATCAAAGCTTCTGCGGATTTTCCCGACAGCAATTGAGAAAAAAATAGAAGGCGAGCCAACAACATATAACTACCAATTGCAACTGTCATTTGATACCGAAGTTAACCGTATGAAATGGGTGGCCAGCAAAGAACACGTGGGCACAGCCTGGCCTGCAGCTGTAAAACTGGCCAAAAGCTACAAATGGCGCGGTTACGACGTGATGGGCGACGACAACGTGAAAATAAAATAATGTTTAATTTGGGGAACAGACCGGGTTTAACGGTCTGTTCCCCATTAAAATATCTGCGTACGATCTAACAATCGGGCGCGCGGTTATTTAACAGCCACCTTCTTAACCTTATGCCGGTTACCAATTGCCGGCTTTTTATAATTTATTGATAACACAATTTAATATGAGAATTAAATTTTACGCTATTGCCGCATTTGCCGTTTGCGCGGGCGCATTTGCCAGCCACGCACAGGACATCGCGCCTGCTACAACACTGGTTTATCCGGGTATGGAGGGTAAACTTGTTTACACACCTGATAGTTTAGGAAACCGTATTCCTGATTTTTCAAACGCCGGTTTTAAAGGCGGCGGTGTAGCCATTCCTTACGTGCCTAACAAGGTAACTGTTTGGCCGGTTGTCGGCGATTGCTCAGTTGTTATACAGGCAGCTATTGACAAAGTATCGGCTATGCCATTAGATGCACAAGGTTTCAGAGGGGCTGTGCTTATAAAGCAAGGCACTTATCCTTTGGATAAACCACTGGTTATAAAAGCTTCGGGCGTTATATTACGTGGCGAAGGAACGACAGAGATCGGAACCATATTATTTGGCAGAACGGTTACCCCTCGTCCTCCCGGGAATGCAGGTAGCTCATTGATCAACCTTGCCGGCGAGAAAGGCATTACTTTAATAGAAGCCAGTAAGCAAACAGTTACCGATAATTACGTACCTGTTGGCGCGCGTTCATTAAGCGTGACAGCTGCCAAAGGTTTTAAGGTAGGTGATAAAGTTTTGGTTAGGCGTTATGGCAACCAGGATTGGATAAAAGAACTAGGTGTAGACAGCGCATCAGTCGGCAATGGCAAAAGGTGGAGACCGTTTACCATCACTTATGACCGTATAATAACCGAAATAAAAGGCAATACCATCACTGTTGACGCACCGATATTCACTGCCATCGAGACTAAATGGGGTGGCGGCGATGTAATAAAATATGATGATGCGCGCATTGAGAACGTAGGTGTTGAAAACCTGCGCGGTATATCAGAATACAATCCTACTGTACGTACCAGTCAATATTACAACATGGACAGGCCAGATAATAAACCTGCCGCCGCTTATAAAGGGGAGGAATATTTTTCTGATGAGAACCATTACAGAAACCTGGTAACCATCAGCAACGCTAAAAATGTATGGGTACGCAGTATGTCTGCTTATCATTTTGTTAATAGTGTTGTGCAAACTAATGCAGGCACAAAATGGGTAACCATTCAGGATGTAGAATCGTGGGAGCCGGTATCTGTACGTCAAGGTGCCCGTAGGTTTATTTACCATTTGCAAGGTCAGCTGGCTTTAGTGCAACGTTGCTTCTCACAAAAAGGGCGTCACTCGTTTGTATTGCAAGCTCAGGAAGCAAGCGGCAACGTATTTTTAGATTGTAAGGCAGTAAACCCTTACTCAACCAGCGAGCCGCATAACCACTGGGCCAATGGCGTATTGTATGATAACGTGAAAGCGCCTTTAACAGCCCGTTTCTGGGATTATATCATCGGTTGGGCAGGTGCCAATATTGTATTTTGGAACTGCGAAGGTGATTTCCTGATCCAAAGCCCGCCTACGGCTAAAAATTATTCATTTGGCCATATTGGTACGGCTTCGGTTATCTATAACGCTCCATTGCAGGATCTTTCAAAACCAAGAGGGTATATTGAATCGTTGGACAGGCACGTTGCACCAAAAAGTCTGTACTTAACGCAACTAAAAGAACGTTTAGGTTTGGAAGCTGTGCACAATGTCACATTAAATAACACAGACAATTTTAAATTTTAATAATAAATACAAATTGAAGAAGATGAAAGGAAAAGGGATAATAATACTGCTGTTGGTTTGCATTGCAACGGTTAAAACCACGTTAGCGCAAACTATTTCAAAAGAGGAAATGATCTTCCTTACGTCAGAATGGAAAGGCGAACGTTTTGCGGATGGCAGGCCTAAAATATCTGATGCGTTGCTGGAGCGCGCCAAAACTATTATGATTGATGATGCCTGGACCGTTTTAAAAAACGCGGGCTATTTACATCAGTACGAGGGTAACTTTAAACGCAGCAGCGATATTACCATGACCGGCCGTGCCGTAACTGCCATGTATATGCCGAGCCGCCCCGATGTGGAGAAAAACATTAAGGAGCGAGGTGCCAAGCAGGGCCGTAAGGGTAATACCAACTCATGGCCTATTGATGTATTGCAAAAAGGCGACTTATACGTTGCCGATGCCTTTGGAAAGATAAGCGGCGGTGGCATTATGGGTTCTACCCTGGCCAATTCCATCTTTGCAAAATCGGGCAACGGCGTTGTGTTTGACGGCGCTGCCCGCGACTTGCAGGAAATAAGTCGTATGCAGGGTTTCAGCGCTCTGGTACGCGATTTTCACCCTTCGTTTACCGAAGATATGGTGTTGATGGGCTTGAATGGCCCTATCCGCATTGGCGATGTAATGGTTTTGCCCGGTGATTTGGTATTGGTGCAAAAAGAGGGCGTG
>CBFGNU010000200.1:0-7762 GCA_965650195.1 uncultured Mucilaginibacter sp.
GCCTACCGGTATATTTAAGTTATTGTTCGGCAAAAAGAAAATACAGAGCCTGCGCATTTACGCCTTAGGCGTTATCGATGGTTATCGTAAAATGGGTATAGAGGCTGTTTTATACGGAACAATCATTAAAAACTATACCGCCAGAGGCTTGAAATGGGCTGAGGCCGGATGGACGTTGGAAAACAACACCCTGATAAACGAAGCTATTATAGCTATTAAGGGCGATCCTTATAAAACATACCGCTTGTATCAGAAACAGATATGAGAGAAAGGGTTTTAATAACCGGTGCAAGTGGCTTTGTAGGCTATCACCTAATAAAGGAAGCGCTGAGGAATGATCTGGAAGTATTTGCCGCTGTTAGAAAAAGCAGCAACATAAGCCATTTGAGCGAACTGGATGTTCAATACACTGACCTGGCTTATAATGATCCGGAATCACTGAAAAAAGAGATCGAAGAAAAGAAATACAGCTATATAATTCATGCTGCTGGGGTTACCCGGGCACGAACGATTGAGGAATATAATACCATAAACGCAGAGTATACTTACAATTTGGCAAAAGCTGCGGTTGACTCGGGCGCAGATGTAAAGAAGTTTGTTTTAGTAAGTAGTTTAGCAGCTATTGGGCCTTTAAATGATATTATAGACATCATTAATGAAGAAACAGCGCCAAACCCGGTAACGGCCTATGGTGTCAGCAAATTGCTTGCTGAGCAAAAGTTAAAAACGATAAACGGATTAAATTATACCATATTAAGACCAACGGCTGTTTATGGCCCGCGGGACACAGGTATCTTTATCTTTTTTAAACAATTGAGCAAAGGCATTGAAGGGTATATTGGCAGAGCCGAACAACGGCTTAGCTTTATTTATGTAGCTGATCTGGCCAGGGCATGTGTAAGTGCGTTAAAAACCGGTGAGCAAAAGGCTTATAATTTAAGCGATGGTAAAAGTTATACCAAGTACGATTTAGGTACCGAAGCGAGGAAAACCTTAACAGGGAAAACGTTGAAGTTTCACATTCCTGTAAATTTTATGAAATTGATTGCTACGTTAGCAGAAAAAGTGAGTAATTTGAAAGGTGAAGCGCCAATACTAAACCGTGAAAAACTAAATGAGCTTACAGCCGTTAACTGGATGTGCAGTATTGAAAAGGCAAAAAAAGATCTGGAATTTGATCCTCAATATGATCTGAATAAGGGCGTTGCGGAGACCATCAACTGGTATAAAGAATATAAATGGCTTTAAAATAAAATAGATAACTTACAATAATAATGAAGAGTAACATTCAACCTGCCAAAGGCAAACTAGGTATATTAATACCGGGTTTGGGAGCCGTGGCGACTACATTAATTGCCGGCGTTGAAGCCGTTAGAAAAGGAATATCACAACCAATAGGTTCTGTAAGCCAGATGGGTACTATCCGTTTAGGTAAAAGAACCGAGAACAGACGCCCTAAAATAAAAGATTTTGTTCCATTGGCTAGTCTTAACGACGTTGTTTTTGGTGGCTGGGACGTGTTTTCAGATAACGTTTATGACGCTGCGACCAATGCAGCCGTACTTGATAAGGACTTGCTTGCTAAATTAAAACCAGAACTGGAAGCGATTGTGCCGATGAAAGCGGCATTTGACAAAAATTACGCGAAAAACCTTACCGGTACGCACGTAAAGGAAGGAACCCGTTATGAATTAGCGCAACAGGTTATTGAGGACATACAAAACTTTAAAGAAGCTAATGGCTGTGATCGTATTGTTTTGGTATGGTGCGGATCAACCGAAACATACTACGAAGCATCAGACGTACACAGTACTTTAGACAAGTTTGAAGCAGGTTTAAAAGCCGACGATAAATTGATATCACCAAGTATGATATACGCTTACGCGGCTTTAAAACAAGGCATACCGTTTGCAAATGGCGCCCCTAACCTTACGGTTGATATCCCGGCCTTAATCGAGCTGTCTAAAATTACACAAACCCCTATAGCAGGTAAAGATTTCAAAACCGGCCAAACATTAATGAAAACCATTTTGGCTCCGGGACTTGCTGCACGTTCATTAGGCGTTAATGGCTGGTTCTCTGACAATATTTTGGGTAACCGTGATGGCTTGGTGCTGGATGATCCGGATAACTTTAAAACCAAAGAGGTGTCAAAATTGGGTGTGTTAGAAGATATCTTTAAACCGGAGGATAACCCTGAGCTTTATGGTAACATCTACCATAAAATACGTATTAACTACTATCCTCCGCATGGCGATAACAAAGAGAGCTGGGATAACATTGACATTTTTGGCTGGTTAGGTTACAAAATGCAGATCAAGATCAATTTCTTGTGTCGTGATTCTATTTTGGCTGCCCCTATTGCACTTGACCTTGCGCTGTTTTGCGATCTGGCTAAGCGTGCAGGCATGAGCGGTGTACAGGAATGGCTTTCATTCTACCTTAAGTCGCCGCAAACTGCACCTGGCTTGCATGCGGAGAATGATATATTTAAACAACTGATCAAGTTAGAAAATACGCTTCGTTACATGATGGGCGAAGATTTGATAACCCACCTTGGTTTGGATTATTACGAAGAATTGGCCGAGGCTCAATAGCCAATAAAAATTTAAAATTAAAAGCCGTTATTGTTTGATGTTAATCTTACAATAACGGCTTTTTTATTAACAGCAAGTTTGTGATAATATTGTAACTAACAAAGCCGTTAACAATCTAAATTTCCGTTAGGTAGGAATTTGTATAATCAAAGTGACAATCACTATTTGACTTTTTGACCACAGAAGTCTGCTGCATTTTTGCATATCTTTGCAGCTTAATTTAAAAACCGGTTTGCGGCGGCGAATAATGATGTGGCATGGCGGTTACAAATTGGTTAGTATATTATTACATGAATTTTAGATATTTATTAAAAAGGCTTTTTCTTGCGGCTTCCTTTTTATTGTATTCAACTTTTTTGTTTGCCCAGGCAACGGTAGTAACCGGTAAAGTTATTGACGCCTCGGATAAACAACCTCTTCCATTTGTTTCTGTTGCGTTTCCGGGTACTACCATTGGCGTTACCACAGATAACGACGGTAAATTTACTTTAAGCACCAGCAGGCAATTTTCACAGATAAAGATCTCTTTTATTGGTTATAAAGATGTGTTACTGAATATAACAGCCGGAAAGACACAATCTGTAAATACTATAAGTTTGCAACCATCTGCCGCGCAGTTAACAGAAGTGGAAATAAAATCAGGCGCCAGGGTAAGATACCGTAACAAGGACAACCCCGCTGTTGAACTTATACGAAACGTAATAGCCCATAAAGCACAAAACCGCCCTGAAAGGTATAATTATATTGAATACAAGGAATACGATAAACTACAGTTTGCGTTGAGCAACCTGTCTACTACCCTATCTGACAAGAAATTTTTCAGGAAGTACGCCTTTTTGCTGGACAACCGCGATAGTGTAACCGTACCGGGTAAATCTCTTACCCCTTTCTTTTTGGATGAAAAACTGTCGCAGTATTATTACCGCAAAAATCCTGAAAGTGAAAATACCATTTTGTTGGGTAACAAAAAGACAGATCTGGGCTCATTTATAGATAGCGATGGTTTTGGCGACTACATTAAAAACATGTACGCCAAGGTTGATATTTACGACAATGATATTTTTCTTATTACTAAGAACTTTTTAAGTCCCATCTCTGATAACTCGCCGAATTACTATAAGTTCTTTATTACAGATACCATTATTACCGCTGATAGCAGCAAACTTGTAGAGCTTAGCTTTACCCCACGTAATACGGAGGATATTTTATTTGAAGGTAAGATATTTGTAACTATCGATAGCAACTACGCCGTTCAGCGGGTAAAATTGGGTATTAACAAAAACATCAATGTTAACTACCTGGCTTCAATGAATATTAACCAGGATTTTGAAAAAAACCCTGACGGTCGTTACCATTTGAGCAAAAGCAGTACACTGGCTGAGTTTAAAACCGGTAAGAAAAGAAACGGCGGCTTTTTTGGTATCAGAACCATTACTTATGGCGATTACCATATTAACCAGCCCCGCGCTGATACAGCTTTCGCCATTAAACAAAGCGACGAAGAAAAAGAAGCTTTAAAAAAACAACCCATAGAGTTTTGGCAAAAAAACAGGTTAGACACACTATCAACAGCCGAATCAAAGGTTTATTCAAATATTGATAGCCTGACCAATATGCCATCGTTTAAACGTACTATGGATATTGCTACGCTAATAGTGGCGGGCTACAAGTCTTTCGGGAAATTCGAAATAGGTCCTTCAAACACGTTCTATAGCTTTAACCCGGTTGAAGGTGTGAAAATACGTATAGGTGGCCGTACCACGCCCGAGTTAAGCAAACGTTACTATTTTGAAACTTACCTGGCATACGGCTTTACCGACGAAAAGTGGAAGTACTTTTTAAGTGCGACTTATTCGTTAAATAATAAATCTATTTACAAGTTTCCGCAGCATTATATAAGAGCCAGTTTTAACCGTGATACTAAAATACCGGGTGCCAGCTTGCAGTTTGTGCAACAGGATAATATTCTGTTATCATTTAAACGTGGTACTAACGATAAGTATCTATATAATGACCTTTACCGTTTTGACTATGTACACGAATATGAGAATCACTTCTCTTACACCTTTACATTTAAAAAATTAACCCAAACCCCTGCGGGATCATTGTATTACCAAAATAATACAGGCCGTATTGCTGATCTTACCACCAGCGAGGCGACAGTTGCTTTGAGATATGCTCCTAACGAAAAATTCTATCAAGGGAAAATATATCGTATCCCTATTCCGGGTAAGTATCCTATTTTCAGTGTAGACTATTCATTGGGATTAAAAGATCTTTTCGGGGGCCAGTATAACTACCATAATTTGCACGCCCGTATTGATAAACGCGTTTATCTTTCGCAGTTAGGTTTTTCTGATGTGTTTGTTGAAGGTGGAAGAATGTTTAGTAAAGTACCTTATCCCCTGCTGAATATATTCAGGGCTAACCAGTCGTTTAATTATGATCTGTACTCTTATAACCTGATGAACTTTTTAGAGTTTGTGAGTGATAAGTACGTCAGCATAAATATTGATCAGCATTTTCAAGGTTTCTTCTTTAATAAGATCCCTTTGCTTAAGCAGTTAAAATGGAGAGAAGTGGCATCGTTTAAAGCTATTAAAGGCGGTTTAAGTGATCAAAATAATCCGGCGTTAAATACATCGTTGTTTCAATTCCCGATTACCAGTACAGGCCAGCCAATTACCTATGCTTTGGGTAACGAACCTTATATGGAAGGAAGTGTTGGTGTTGAAAACATTTTTAAACTATTACGTGTAGATTTGGTTAGGCGTTTTAACTATCTTGATCACCCGCAGGTTTCGCAATACGGCATAAGGGCAAGAATTAAATTTGAATTTTAATTGCTAATTTAGGGAATGCAGCAGCAAACATCTATCAGAACAAGCTTACAGTTAGGAATTTACAAGATCATTGATCCGTTTGTTAAGCTTTTAATAAAGCTTGGCTTAACGCCCAATGCGGTTACTACTATCGGGTTTGTGCTGAACATTGGTGTTGCCGTTATTTTTATAATCGGTGCCGAAGATGGCCACCGCGGCGATCTGACCTATGTGGGCTGGGCCGGTGGATTGATACTTTTTGCAGGACTATTTGATATGCTGGATGGGCAGGTTGCACGCCTGGGCAACATGAAATCAACATTTGGCGCGTTATATGACTCGGTGCTTGACAGGTACAGCGAACTAATTATGTTTTTCGGAATTTGTTACTATCTGGTGGCACACCATTATTTTTTAAGTTCTATTTTTGCCTTTGTTGCTTTAATAGGATCAATGATGGTTAGTTATGTGCGGGCGCGTGCAGAAGGTTTAGGTGTTGAGTGTAAAGGAGGCGTTATGCAGCGCCCCGAGCGCGTTGTTACTATAGGGGTGTGTGCCATGATGTGCGGTGTAGCATCGCTGTATATAGGGGGCGATTACAAGTTATACGCCTTCGGGTTGAAGTTTCATATTTTTGAGACTATGTCCATTTTTACTATACCCATTACCTTACTTGCGGTATTAACTAATGTTACCGCGTTTAATCGCCTTAGAGAAGCAAAAAAGAATCTGTTGGAAAAAGAAAGAGGCTCTGATATCTGATGAAGTTAATTTTTACACTACTACTATCTGTTTTCTACATAATGCCGGATAACCCGGCAATTTTACAAGACAAAAAAACCAAAAAGGAAAAGGTATTACTAAACGAAGTAAAGTTCCCTACGCCGCCGGACAATCCAAACAACTTGTTTTACGTGCAGCGCGACCCGAATACCAATACCATTATGTACGACTTGAATGTTGACAAAAACGGCAAGCTTGATACAGAATCGCCGATGCATGTTTACTGGATAAAGTATGCAGAGAAGGGACAAAAAGAAGAATTAAACTATATACAGCGCAAATTTGCATACGGTACCACCTCAAAAAAAACCGGCGATGAGCAGTTTGATGTGAGGTTTGTATCCTATAAAAAGCTGCCGTTGCTGTTAAAAAAGGCGGAAGACAATAAATATCATATTTTCGTTACTGCAGATCAGAAGCAAATCATGCTTAATCGTATCTTTGTAAAAGTTGAAGGCGGATCTTTTTGGTTACCGAATATTGTTTATGTGGAACTTAAAGGCACAGAACAATTAAACGGCAAAGAAATTACTTACCGCTTTAAGCCTTGATTTCATTATGAAAAAGAACTATATATCAAATTCACAGGAATCAGTAAGGATGTTCAAAAACGACATTCTTGAAGCTTTATCAAAAGTGCATTACCTTGTTCCGGTCTTTTTATTTGTTCCGGTTATTATTATATCCACCTATATAGCACTTTTTGACCGGGGCCTGAGTGTTTTAACTTATTTTGAGTTTTTCTTTATCGGCCTTGCTGTGTGGACGTTTACCGAATACATTATGCATCGCTTTGTATTCCATTACGTGCCGAAAAATAAGCTGGGGTTACGCCTGCATTTTATTTTTCACGGCGTACACCATGATTACCCAAGCGACGCGAAACGCCTTGTTTTGCCGCCATCAGTAAGTATTCCTTTGGCTACTGCATTTTACTTTTTGTTTAATGCCATTTTGCCCCAAAACTATGTTTTCGCGTTTTTCCCCGGGTTTATATTGGGATACCTGTTCTATGATATTTCTCACTATGCTATTCACCACTTTAACTTTAAAGGAAGTATCTGGAAAAAAATAAAGCAACACCACATGCTGCATCATTACCAGGATCCCGACAAAGGATATGGTGTAACCTCTCCCCTTTGGGATAAAATATTCCGGTCAGATTTTATTAAGAAGTAAATGAACGGCACTGTTAATCACACTTTAGCAGTTAATACCCGTTCAATAATAACTGTATCCCTTTTATCTATTGCGTATCTGCTGTTATCGGCATGGATCGTTGGTTTTAAAACCGATCAGTTAGTATTGGTAGGCATATTCAACACATGCTTTTATGTGTCAGATATAACCCGCAAGTTTATCATCGGCTTTTCGGTTTTTATAGTATACTGGATGCTTTTTGATTACATGAAGGCCCTGCCCAACTACACGTTTAACAACGTGCACATGGCCGATCTCTATAATTTCGAAAAAAAGCTCTTTGGTATAGATTTTAACGGCCAGTTGCTCACCCCCAACGAATACTGGAAGATTAACGCCAAACACGTACTCGCCATTATT
>CBFGNU010000201.1:0-7727 GCA_965650195.1 uncultured Mucilaginibacter sp.
TATATTTTGTAGTACTGGCGCAGATAGGCGACTCATTAGATGCGTTGGAAGATAAACTGTACGCACACGCTGATAAAAGCATAATGTATGACGCTCAGCAACTTAAACGATCGCTCATAACTGTACGCCGTGCGGTTTGGCCCGAGCGCGATAAAATAAACGATATTTTAAGGACAGATAATCCGCTTATAAAAAAGGACGTGAAAATGTATCTGCGCGATGCTTATGACCATTGCGTACAGATAATGGATCTAATAGAAAATGACAAAGATATCACTTCCAGCATCATCGACCTATACCTGTCAATGGTAAGTAATCGCATGAACGAGATAATGAAAGTGCTAACTATTATCTCTGCCATATTTATCCCCTTAACGTTTATAGCAGGTGTTTACGGAATGAATTTCGCTGTGGTTGATCCCGTAACTAACAAAGTATTGCCAAATAATATGCCCGAGCTTTACTCGCCCAATGG
This sequence comes from uncultured Mucilaginibacter sp., assembly GCA_965650195.1. Lineage (GTDB taxonomy): Bacteria > Bacteroidota > Bacteroidia > Sphingobacteriales > Sphingobacteriaceae > Mucilaginibacter. Next base: position 476 of record CBFGNU010000201.1, read on the forward strand.
TTACTATTATGCCATTGCTGCCATGTTGGGTATAGCGTTGGTACAAGTGATCATATTCTGGCGTAAAGGGTGGTTTAGCAAGTTGTAGGGCTAATAGAAAATTGTCATTCTGAGCGTAGCGAAGAATCCTGTAAACCTTACTTAGACGCGCAATTTGCAAGGCGTACAAGATTCTTCGCTGCGCTCAGAATGACAATATTTTAAATGTTATTTCCTAAACTCCGGCTTCAATAACTCAGGTACCGCTGCGCGCATTTTCATCACTTTAGGTGTCGATACATTGCGTATGTAGGTGCGATCCAGGTGATCACGGTAATAACCCTGATGGTAGGCTTCGCCACCATAAAAAGCGGTATAGCTTGCAACCTGCGTTACAATCTTATCTTTATAATGCTTTGACGCATTTACTTCTTTTATAACTTTTTGAATAGTTTCTTTTTCGGCAGGTGTGCGGTAAAATATCGCCGAACGGTAACTGGTACCTTCATCAGGTCCCTGACGGTTTAGCGTAGTAGGATTGTGTGCATAAAAAAACGCCGTAACCAGTTGTTCGTAGCTTATTACTTTTGGGTCATAGTAAACTTGAACGGCTTCTGCGTGTCCGGTTTGTTCAGTGCAGACGTCCCTATAAGAAGGGTTTTTCATTGCTCCGCCTGAATAGCCTGCAACAACCTGTTCTACCCCCTTTAACTCAGACATTGCCTCCTGCGATGCCCAAAAACATCCTGCAGCAAAAGTGGCCACTGCTTTACCAGCTTTGGCCGCGGGCACACGCACAAGGGTTTCATCTTCATCCTGAGCGTTTGCGCAGCCGAAAGACATTACTAACAATAGAATATAAAGAATTGATCTTTTCATAATTTTTTGTGTTTGATCAAATATACGCAGCAGGTTTAAAGGCGGATGGTCATTAAAGCGTAAGATTGATTAAAATTTAATTTTAGGTATTCCACTTGTGGTGGTTGGTGCATTACCGCGCATTGTGGCTTTAAGCAAATCGAGAATGCGGGTTAAACCGTTTATTTTAATTTCATAAGTGGTTGATAGCATCATCCCTAATTTTCCCGCAGGTAAACCTTTGTTTTTAAGCCACTCCAGGTAATAAACAGGCAAGTCGCTTATCAAAGTGCCCTTATATTTACCGAAGGGCATTTGTGTGGTAACAATATCAGTTAGTACCTTAACATCTGGTTTTATGGGTTCCATGGCGTTGCTAAGATAAACTATGTCGCTCTATCGCGTTAGCAAATGAAAAACTTTTTAATTGTAGCCAATTAAAAAATCTTAATACCTTAGTTTCTCCATAAAACTAAAATTCGACCATGACATCAAGAAGAAATTTTGTTAAGACCTCTGCACTGCTTTCGACAGGAGTTTTAGCCGCACCACAACTATTTGCAGCCGACAAAAAATACATTGGCCTGCAATTATATACAATCCGCAACGCTATGCAGGCCGATCCGGCTGCAGCGCTGGCCAAAGTTGCTGCTATCGGTTATAACTCGGTTGAAGGTGCTACATATTCCGGAAGTGAGAAGTTTTATGGTATGGATGCGGCAGCTTTTTCAAAAGTGTTAAAACAGAACGGCCTGGAGATGCTAAGCGGCCACTATGCGTTGGGTGAAGAAAAGGTTAACCCGGGAAGTATACTTACCGGCTGGGAAAAAGCGGTTGATGAAGCTAAAAAGGTTGGCCTGAAATATATGGTATGCGCTTATTTAAATGCAGGCGAGCGTGGTAGTCTTGATCATTACAAAAAATTAGCGGCAGACTTTAATAAGGCCGGAGAGATTTGCGCTAAAGCAGGTATACAATTTTGCTACCACAATCATGATTTTGAATTTATTCAGCAAGACGGCAAATACCCATACGAAACCCTTTTAACCAATACGGATAAGAACCTGGTGAAAATGGAAATGGATATCTATTGGGTGTCAAAGGCCAAGCAAGATCCGATAGCATTGTTTAACCAGCATCCCGGCCGTTTCCCTTTGTGGCATGTAAAAGATATGGACAGCACACCTCGAGCTAACTTTACCGAAGTGGGTAATGGCGTTATTGATTTTAAAAAGATCTTCGCGGAAGCTAAAAAAGCCGGAATGAAATATTTCTTTGTAGAGCAAGACAGCACGCCCGGAGATCCGTTTGACAGCATTACCAAAAGCTTCAATTACATCAAGAGCAACTTAGTTTAAGGAAGCCAAAGAAAATATCTTTAGCGCGTAAATGGAAGCTAAAAATAATCCCAGAACCATATGGGCGTGGTGCATGTTCGATTGGGCCAATCAATCGTACAATATGGTTATCACATCAACAATTTTTCCGGCTTATTGGGTATATATAACTACCACGGCAAAAAATAAGGATGTGGTTACTTTTTTTGGCCACAGTTACGTTAATACTGTACTGTCCAATTATGTATTGGCTGCTTCGTACCTTATTGTTGCTGCGCTGTTACCCATTCTTACATCCATTGCGGATTACCGCGGCAATAAAAAACGATACCTGCAATTGTTTACCTGGCTGGGTGCGCTAGCCTGTGTAGGCTTGTTTTGGTTAAAACCCGGAGGACCGTATGAGGTTGGCATGATCTGTTTTGGACTGGCATCCATAGGCTACTGCGGTGGTTTTGTTTTTTATAACTCCTATCTGCCCCAAATTGCCAGTCATGATAAACAGGATTCCGTTAGCGCCAAGGGTTTTATTTATGGATATGTAGGCAGTATTGTAGTGCAGATAATTTGCTTTGTAGTGGTTTTGTCGCCGCAAACATTTGGTTTAAAAGATGATGACATGCCCGCACGCATCTCGTTTTTAATAGTAGGCGCATGGTGGCTGGGCTTTTCTATTATACCCTTTAAATTGCTGCCTATGGGTACTCCCAACGCAGGCTCGCACAAGTTCAACGTATTAACCGGCGGATTTAAAGAACTGGCGAAGGTTTTTAGTAAAGTAAAGCAGATGCCCTTGCTAAAGCGATATCTGTCTGCCTTCTTTTTCTATTCGGTAGGTGTACAAACAATAATGTTAGCTGCCGCTAACTTTGCTGCCAAAGAGCTTAAAATGCCAGAGGATTCGTTGATCATTATTATCCTAGTTATACAGGTTGTGGCCGTGCCGGGAGCTTTATTAGCATCCAAATCATCAGAGAAATATGGCAACACGAGGACGCTGATCGCATTGGTTGCAGTTTGGACAGCCGTATGCTTTTGCGTATTCCTCATCACCAGCCCTACGCAATTTTATATTGCGGCTGTGGTTGTGGGCATTGTAATGGGAGGGGTGCAGTCGCTATCACGGTCTACTTACTCAAAATATCTTCCGCAGAATATACCTGATACGGCGTCGTTTTTTAGCTTCTACGACGTTACCGAGAAGTTGTCTATTGTTGTAGGGCTTTTTTGTTTCGGCTTCGTTGAGTCTGTTACGCATAAAATGCGCTATTCGACACTGGCACTTGACGTGTTTTTTGCGCTTGGATTAATATTATTGATAACACTGTTTTTTGCAGAGAAAAGAAACGCTAACCATATACAGGAATTAAATTAACACATATGAAAATTATACGCTGGGGTATTTTAGGTACAGGTTACATTGCCCGCAGATTTGCGTCGGATCTGAAACTGGCGGAAGGTGCCGAGCTCACAGCCGTAGGTTCACGATCCGTATCATCTGCACAGCAATTTGCGGATGAATATAACGTGCCCAATTACTTTGGAAGTTATGAGGAACTGGCGCAATGCGAGGATGTAGACGTTGTTTATGTGGCGACACCACATACGCTGCATCATCAAAACACTTTAATGTGCTTAAATCACGGCAAAGCAGTGCTTTGCGAAAAACCCTTTGCGATAAATAGCCGCGATACTGAAGAAATGATCGCATTGGCGCAGCATAAGAAACTATTTTTGATGGATGCTTTATGGACAAAGTTCCACCCGCATTATTTAAAGATGTTGGAAATGGTTAAAGGTGGAGCATTGGGTGATGTGAAATTAGTACTCTCCAACTTTGGTTATGTGGTTACGCCGGAGCATTCAACGCGTCTGCTTGATCCGGCATTAGGTGGAGGTTCAATTTTAGATATTGGTATTTATAATATTTTTACTACGTTGGATGTCTTGGGTGTACCCGACAACATTGACGTTAAGGTAATAGCGACAGAGCAGGGGATAGACGAACAGTGTGCCCTTACCTTTTCTTATAATAATGGCGCAATGGCAAGCTTGTTTTCTACATTTAGAACCACGCTGGCTACCGAAGCAGAAGTTTGCGGAACTAACGCTAGATTGAAATTGACCCCCGACTTTTATACAGCTGCCTGCAATTTAGAATTGCATGCGAACGGTACCAAAGCAGATATCCCGGTTGAAAAAGAAAATGGCTTTGGCTATCAATACGAGGCGCGTCACGTTAACGAGTGCCTGCGCGCCGGATTAACGCAAAGCCCTGTAGTGCCACATGATTATACATTGATGCTTATGGACGTACTTGACAAGATACGCCGCCAGGCAGGCGTTGTGTATGCAGAGGACGAATATTGGGGGCTATAGTAACAACATGAACAGATATCGTATTTTCATATCCTTAATTTCTATAAATTTTCTTCTAAGTTGCAGCAAAATCGACTCTAGGGAATTGCCAGGAACGTACGTGTTTAATCAATCGGACACGGGGGATACATTAATTGTTTTAACTGACAATACATACAAACACACAGCATATATTAATAACGAAAGACAACTAAATTCCGGCACTTGGAAATTTAATGGCCGTGAAATAGACTTTCAGAACTTTACCTTTTTCAATGGCGGCAATGGAGTTTGGAGTTCAAGAGTGATTAAAGATGACGATATAATCAAACTTAATTATGCAGAGGAGCAAGTGTATTATTTAAAGGTGAAATAAAATCTGCTAATTGTTAATTACAAAATATAGGCCACATCCTTTTCAGGAATAGTAACTGTATAGCCATCAATAATTAAGGCATCGCTCAGCGCCTGCATACTGCCGGTTTCACCATGCACTAAAAAGATGTTTTTTAAGGTTGATTTATCCTGTTGTTTAACAGTGTTAACAAGGTCGTTATGGTCGCCGTGTGCACTTAAAACGTCTGTTTGTTTAATGGAGGCATAAACTGCAAGGTCGCGGTCTTTTATATGGACAATAGAGTCGCCGCGTAACAGACGATAACCTAATGTTCCTTTGGCGCAGTAGCCTATAAACAGTATTGTACAATAATAATTCTGAATGTTATAAAACAAGTGATCCTGGATGCGCCCGCCCTCAAGCATCCCTGCTGATGAGATGATAATACACGGCTCGTAATAGTTAGATACCTGGCGGCTATCCTTCAGCGTTTCAACATAAGTAAGGTTATCAAAATCAAACTCATCGCCTTGCTGGTTGTAAAACTCCTTTGCCTCGTCGTTCACCAGATTATGGTGTTTCCTAAAAACACTGGTCGCCATGGTTGCCATAGGGCTATCTACAAAAACCTGAACCTTGGGTAATAAGCCGCTGCTGAAAATCTTATTCAGCGTAAAAACCAAAGATTGGGTTCTGCCTATACTAAACGCGGGGATAATTAAGCGGCCCTGTTCTTTTATACAAACCTTTTCAATCACCTCAACAAAAGTATCCTCAACTGTTTTATCATGGGTGTGTATGCGGCCGCCGTAAGTTGATTCTGTCACCAGGAAATCAACAGGAGGAATAGGCTCAGGATCGTTCAGCACAGGATAGTTTTTGCGCCCTATATCACCGGTAAACGCAATGGATTTTTCCTCGCCATTGTCATTTACCTTAAAAACAACAGATGCAGCGCCCAGTAAATGCCCTGCCGGAATGAATGTAAGTTCCACATCCCCGCTTATACGGAAAGCTTTATTAAAGCCGATGGTAACGAAGCGCTCCATGGCATCCATAACATGCTTTTGCAGGTACAGAGGCTGTGCGCCGCTGTTAAACTTGCCTTTATTTTTACCGTATTTGCTTTTTTTACCGGCTTTGCTCATAAAGATGTTTACCGAGTCCATCAAGAGCAGTTCGGTAAGGTCGGCAGTAGGAGGGGTACACAATATTTGGCCGTTAAAACCCAGCCTTACCAGTGTAGGAATATTGCCTGAATGATCTATATGCGCGTGCGTTAAAACGACGACATCTATATCACGTGGATCAAAAGGAAAATCTTCATTAGATTGGATACTGCGGTCTTTCTCATAATCCAAACCGCAATCCACCAGTATTTTATAGTTGTCAAGCTCAAGCAAATGCATGCTGCCCGTAACCTGTTGAGCTGCGCCGTGTATAGTTAATTTCATTTTTAATTTAGATCAGTATCCGGACGATGTGTGAACACCCCAACGCTGTATTGCCGAAAGATACTTATTTACGGCCTTGTTTTGTTAAATTTCTGTTATTGCAAAACGAATTGTTTACTGACAAATTATTCAAAGTCAATAATAACGCTGTCGCCTAAATTAAGGCCCAGCAATCCGCTGGCATTTCCTTTATTAATAGCAATCTCCAGATGGTCACTTATCCCAAACAGGCAAAGTTTTTCGCCTTCGGGTACTTCGTTATAGTGCCAGCTTAAATGGGTTATAGTTTCGTTTCGTTTGAAGTACAGCGTAAACTGCCTGCCTTGCTGTATGCGGTTAAAAAACTCTTTGGTAATGTTGGTTATCACATTCTGAAAAGAATCTATGTAGATCACTACACCTTTTATCAAGTTTTTCTCAATAACCGGCTGCAGGTTCATTTTATTTTCGATGCTGTTTACCGGCAAGCCTATTTCTGTCAGCTTGCCACCTTTAGCCATGTGTACGGCTGCTTTAACAAATATGTCGGCCAGCGGGAAATGCAGGAATTTAAGGTCTTGCATAATGTTAAGTTCAACCATCTCTGTTGGCGCATCGTTAAACATCAGCGAAAAAATGCCGTTATCAGCCCCTACAAAGTAGTGTTTGTTGTACTGTACGGCTAAGTAGCGGGTCTGCTCGTTGAAAACTGTATCAATGCCTATCAGGTGCACAGAACCCTCCGGAAAGTAATAATAACTGTTCTTTAGAATGAATGCGGCCTGCTGCACATTAAAGGCGGCAACATTGTTAGTAATATCTACAATATTTACCGTTGGGAGCAATTTATAAATACTACCTTTAAGGGCAGCCTGATAAATATCTTTATCGCCCAGATCAGTAGTTAAAGTTATAATTGCCATTAATTTTTTAAATATTTATTGCTAATC
>CBFGNU010000202.1:0-7724 GCA_965650195.1 uncultured Mucilaginibacter sp.
GGCGAGTGGCATCATTGGTTTTCCAGGCCTGATAAGCCGCCTCCACATATTCCTGACTGCGGTGCGCCCCGCCGGGTATGCGATCGCCGTGGTAACGGGCATCAATAGATACTGCCATAATACCTCGTTTAACCAAAGGCAGTAACACTGCTTTAACCTCGCCGGCATCTTTGTTACCGCCCGTGCCATGCAGAAAAATAACCACCGGAAATTTGGTTTGCCCTTTTATAACAGGCTTATAAATTACAACGGGCATCTTCTCGGTAGCCTCGGTATAAATGCTGCCTTTTTCTACCTGCATGCTGTCTGTGGTGGTAACAGTAAACGACGGCTTTGCATCAACCAACGGGCGTTGCAGTAATGCTTTAAAGTCCTTAGCTACCTGCTCTACAGGCGGATATGTCGGAACTTGGGCAAGGAGGATGGTGGTTTGCAGCAAGACGGCTACAGCCGCGATGATATATTTTAGTCGGGTCAAAATCTTATGGTGTTTGAAATTGGTGTGACTAAAGATAAAAATACCGCACCAAATTGTTGTATGGTGCGGTACTAACTTTATAGGAAGTAGTGATAAACTAAACCACCATATTGACGATCCTGCCCTTAACCACAATAACCTTTTTAGGCTGTTTGCCATCAAGGTAACGTTGCACATCGGCATTAGCTAATACAAACGCTTCCACATCTTTTGGCTCCATGCTAAGCGGTATGCTCAAGTTCATTTTTGTTTTACCGTTAATGGAAATTGGGTAAGCAAAATCATCCTCCACCAAATAAGCAGAGTTAAATTTAGGATAGCTGGCGTAGGATAACGCTCCGGCAGTATTGCCCAATAGTATCCACAGTTCCTCGCAAATGTGCGGCGCGTAAGGCGACAACACAATAACCAGGTCCTGCAAAATAGCGCGTTTGTTGCATTTAAGGTCAGTCAGTTCATTTACAGCGATCATAAAGCTGGAAACTGAGGTGTTGAACGAAAAACGCTCTATATCTTCTTCCACCTTGCGGATGATCTTATGCAATGATTTTAACTCGGCTTTTGTTGGTTCGGCATCTGATACGCTGAACTCCCATGCATCGTTATGGAACAAACGCCAGAATTTACGCAGGAACTTAAATACGCCCTCAATACCGTTGGTGTTCCATGGTTTGCTTTGCTCCAGCGGACCTAAAAACATCTCGTACATACGCAGGGTGTCAGCACCATAACGGGCAATCAAATCGTCGGGGTTCACCACATTGAACTTAGATTTAGACATTTTCTCTACCTCGACGCCGCAGATGTATTTGCCACCTTCCAGTATAAATTCGGCATTGGCAAAATCATCGCGCCATGCTTTGAATTTTTCAAGATTCAATGTGTCGTTCTCTACAATATTCACATCAACGTGAATAGGAGAGGTGTTGTAGTCATTGATCAAACCGTGCGATACAAAAGTATTAGTGCCGCGGCCTTCCTCATCTATCAGGCGATATACAAAGTTGCTCCGCCCCTGTATCATCCCTTGATTGATCAGCTTTTTAAAAGGTTCTTCCTCTCCAACTTTGCCAATGTCTTTTAAAAACTTGTTCCAAAAGCGGCTGTATAATAAGTGTCCGGTAGCGTGTTCGCTTCCGCCGATGTACAGGTCAACGTCTTTCCAGTATTCAATAGCTTCTTTTGATGCGAAGTCACTGTCATTTTGCGCATCCATATAGCGGTACCAGTACCAACTGCTGCCGGCCCAACCAGGCATGGTGCTTAGTTCGTATTCCCCTTCAGGGTGTTTCCAACCCTCAGCCCTGGCCAAAGGTGGTTCTCCGGTTTCTGTAGGTAGATATTTATCAATTTCTGGCAATAATAATGGCAATTCCTGCTCGCTTATTAAATGCGGCAAGCCATCCTTAAAATAAACCGGCACAGGTTCGCCCCAATAACGCTGACGGCCAAAAATGGCATCGCGCATCCTGAAGTTTACTTTTGCCCTGCCTGCACCCAACTCGTCCAATTTGGCAACGGTTGCGGCGGTGGCTTCTTTGTAGGTTAATCCGTTTATAAAATCAGAGTTGATGTATTTACCTTCTTTGGTAGGGTCGGCTTCATCAACAATATTTTGTGTATCCAGTATCGGTATAATAGGCAAGCTAAAATGCCTGGCAAACAAATAATCCCGCTGATCGCCGCTTGGTACGGCCATTACCGCTCCTGTACCGTATCCTGCCAAAACATAATCGGCAATGTAAATCGGCACGCGGTCGCCGTTAAGCGGGTTAAGCACGTAGCTACCCGTAAACGCGCCCGAAACCGTTTTAGCATCAGCCATACGGTCAAGCTCTGATTTCTTTTTGGTTTGGATGATGTAGGCCTCAATCTCAGCCTTTTGCTCAGGCATTGTTAGCTCTGCCACCAACTCGTGCTCCGGCGCTATCACCAAAAATGTAACCCCGAAAATGGTATCAACACGGGTAGTAAAAACCTCTATAAAGTCTTGACTCTTGATTCTTGCTTCTTGACTCTCAATCGGAAACCTTACAGAAGCACCAACGCTCTTCCCTATCCAGTTGCGTTGCATTTCTTTTAAAGGCTCGGGCCAGTCAATGGTGTCTAAACCTTGCAGTAATCTATCGGCATAGGCGGTAATACGCATGCTCCACTGCATCATTTTCTTTTGCTCAACCGGGTAGCCGCCGCGTTCACTAAAGCCGTCTTTTACTTCGTCATTGGCCAATACGGTACCTAATGCAGCGCACCAGTTAACGGTGCTTTCGCGCAGGTAGGTTAGGCGGTATTTTAAAAGTTCTTCTTGTTTCGTACGGTTATCAAACGCTTTCCACTCATCAGCGGTAAAGCTTAAAACTTCATCATCACAAACAGCGTCAACCCCGGCAGATCCGTTTTGTTCAAAATGAGCAACCAATGTATTAATAGATTCAGCCTTATCAGCAGTTTTATTATACCAACTGTTAAACAGCTGCATAAAGATCCACTGCGTCCATTTGTAATAATCGGGCGAGCTAGTGCGTACCTCTCGGCTCCAGTCGTATGAAAAACCTATCTGGTCAAGCTGGCGACGGTAAGTAGCAATATTAGCCTCGGTAGTTACCGCGGGATGCTGCCCTGTTTGTATGGCGTATTGCTCGGCAGGTAAGCCAAAGGAATCATACCCCATTGGGTGCAAAACGTTAAAGCCGCGCAGGCGTTTATATCTCGAAAAAATATCCGAAGCAATATAACCCAGTGGGTGCCCCACGTGTAAGCCCGCGCCTGATGGGTAGGGAAACATATCCAGTACGTAATACTTGGGTTTTTCGCTGTTATTTTCAGCCTTAAATGTGCCGTTATCGGCCCAAAATTGCTGCCACTTTTGCTCTATATCCTTAAATTGATAATCCATTGGTGAATTCTACCGGTTGAACCGCGAAATTAAGAAATTCTCTTTTAGTATTTAGTTTAAATGCTGCGCGCTTTGTTTTACAGTAAACATTACAATAGCCTCAAAAATTATTCGTTAATTTGGGTATGAGGGTAAGTGTTAAGTTCTTGCTGTTGATATGCTGTGCGTTGCTGCCTATTCTGGGCAAAGCATCGTCCATATTAATACCAATGGATGAAACGCAAAGAAACCACCTTAAATCATACGGCATAGCTTTCTGGATGCTAAAAAACGGCGGCGAAGTTAACTGGTTGCTCAATTACCGCGGCGGGAGTTTTATGGCCCAGCATACCAGTACAATTGAAACCGAATGCAAAATACGCGGTGTTAGCTATGAGCTGATAGGCGATGCGCAGGCCAGCGCTATTATAACCGAAGTGAGTGATCCTTCTGTTAATATGGACATGGTGAAGCTGGAAAAAGCGCCTAAAATCGCTGTGTATTCGCCTAAAAGCAAAATGCCTTGGGACGACGCCGTTACGCTTGTGCTTAAATATGCCGAAATACCTTTTGTTGTGGTGTACGACGAAGAGGTTATAGGCGGCGAATTACCCAAATACGACTGGGTGCACATGCACCATGAGGATTTTACCGGCCAGTACAGCAAGTTTTACGCTAATTACAGCAATGCCAGCTGGTACGTTGAAGATCAAAGAGCCCAGGAGGCCATGGCTAAAAAACTGGGTTTTAAAAAGGTATCAAAAATGAAGCTGGCAGTGGCCGAGCACATCCGCGATTTTTGTTCGGGTGGGGGGTTTTTATTTGCCATGTGCGCAGGGGCAGAAACTTTCGACGTAGCACTTGCTGCTGCTGAGACCGATATATGCGAAGCGATGTTTGACGGCGATCCGGCCGACCCCGCCGCACAGTCCAAACTGGATTTTACACAGACCTTCGCCTTTCAGAATTTCAGGTTGGATATTGATCCGTATTCGCATACGTTCAGCAATATTGATGTTAACACTACCCGCACTGTTGAACGTACGGAGGACTTTTTTACGCTGTTTGATTTTTCGGCCAAGTGGGATGTAGTGCCAAGCATGCTTACGCAAAACCACGATAAGGTAATTAAGGGTTTTAAAGGGCTTACCACCGCATTTAACAAAAACGTGCTAAAGCCGGGAGTTGTCATTATGGGCGAAATGAAGACCGCCAACGAGGTGCGCTATATTCATGGCGAGTACGGCAAAGGACAATGGACCTTTTATGCCGGCCATGATCCCGAAGATTACCAGCACCAGGTAAGCGATCCGCCGACGGATCTGAACCTGCACCCCGCATCAGCAGGTTATCGGCTGATATTGAATAATGTGCTGTTCCCGGCGGCTAAGAAGAAGAAGCAGAAGACCTGAATTTAGTATTTAACTGTTGCAGAAAAATAGGCAACAGTTTGCAACACCCGCAACAGCTTTTTTTTATAAGTAATTGATTATAGGCAAATTACAATAATTGAATGTTCAGACATGCAACAGTTTGCAACACACTTATTCGTCAGGAAAGTTAGCTATAAATCCGCTTTAATGCGTTGATAATCAATCAACTGAAATTTGCCCAAAAAGTGTTGCAGCGATTGAGTTGGTTTGATAGATAGATCAACTACTTTATGCGGTTACTTACCAAATCAACCCCCTGCATATACGAACTCCCCACGGGCAGCACAGCACCGTTAACGTTGATCTGGTGACGCTCTATTTTTTCAATTTTATTGTGTGCCGCTATAAACGATCGATGGATGCGGATAAACCTGTCGGCGGGAAGCATAGCCTCAGCTTCTGTTATTGTCATTCGCGATAGTACCGTGTTGTCCGTTAAAACAAAGTTGACATAATTGCCGGTAGCCTCCAGGTAACAGATCTCATCAAAATTGACACGTACCTGCTCATAGCCTGTTTTTACAAACAGGTAATTCTTTTTATCATTCACATTTTCGCGCAGCAAAAACAACTCGTTGGCTTTATTGCAGGCCTTGGTAAAGCGGGCCAGCGAAAAGGGTTTAAGCAAATAATCTACCGCGTCTAACTCAAAGCTTTCTACCGCGTGTTCAGAATAGGCCGTGGTAAAAATTACCATTGGTTTTTTATTGAGGCAGCGCATCAGTTCCATGCCGCTTATATCTGGCATTTTTATGTCTAAAAACAGCAGATCAATGGGTTGCTGCTGCAAATATGCCATGGCCTTAAAAGCATCAGTAAAGCTGCCTTTAAGGTCAATAAAGGGCACCTTGTCGGCGTGCGATCGCACTACCTCCAAGGCTAAGGGTTCATCATCTATGGCTATTGCGGTGAGCATATCATAATTAATTAAACGTCATGCCGAACTTGTTTCGGCATCCCACAAGCTAAGCATGCGTTCATTCCTAATGAGGTGCCGAAACAAGTTCAGCATGACCGTAAGGTTTATATAATTTAAAGTTCTATCGTTAAATGTATAAAATTATTTATTCAACGCCATTTCTAAATCTTTATAAAGAGCTTCACCGTCGCTGGGCCTTTTAGCATCTTTATTAACCACATTACCCAGCCTGTCAAATATAGCATAGGTAGGGTAAAGCCTCGGCACATCTTTGGTATGCAGCAGGTCTTCCCATATTTTTTCAACCTGCTTATCATTCATACGCACATGGTACCCCGCCATGTTATGTAGCCTTGCAAACTCCTTCCATTTTACCTCGTCCTTGCTGTTGTCATAATCCATTTCAAGGTATAAAAACACAACATCCTTATCTTTAAATCGCTCTTTAAGCGGCGTAGAATGTTCAATTATTTCTTGCATACATGGTCCGCACCAGGTGCCCCAAAAGTCCAGGTAAACTATTTTGCCTTTGTAGGGCGCAACCAATTGTGCTACAGTTGTTATCTGATCGGCATTGCTTAAAAAAACGATATTCTTATTTTTTTCGGCGTCAGCTAACTCTTTTTCTAACTGTTTAACTTTGATGTCGACGGGTTTTAGCCATGTACTGTTAGGATAATTCGCAGCCAGATCTGCCATCAATCCCTTTGCAAACTTAAGGTCCTTGGCAGCGCTATAATGTAAAACCATATTGGCCGTCAATTTTTCGTGAGCATAAGCGGGCAATTGGTTTTTAGCCAGTAATACAACCAAATATTCTTCGCCAAAGCTTTCTGTAAGTTTTCTAACTGTATCAACCGGCATACTGGTAACCTGCTGAATAAATGTTGCTATTTTAGAAGGGTCAACGCGTATTTCTAAGCCTGTTTTTATAAAATGTCTTAAAGCGTACTGATGCAGGTAGCTATTAGCATTGGGGCTGTTTTTTAATTGCGTTATTGTAGGTAATTTAATAACGCTGTTAATAGCATTGGCATCATCAAAGTTTTTTAAAGTCGCTTTCCTGGTAGTTCTCACAACGTTCATACTATACTCTAATAGTCGGTTAGCGTAATAGTAGGTAAGTTCTGTTCCTAATAAGTCTTTGTTTGCTTCTGATATATTTAGTGCCCCAAGGGTTTTTAATGAAGTTTGCAATTCAAGCTTAACTGCCGGTAGCATAACATTTATAAGCGAGTCGGGCGACCATTTTTTATATTCCTGCAAGCGGTTTGTTGATAAAGTTGAATCATTGAGCGCAGTGGCAAGCATCCATTTAATTAAAGGGTTTGTGGGCGATGTTACTTTGCCATTGCTTATTTTAATTGATACGGGTTTACCTGGCGATAGCAGTAAATAATGCTTTATTCCATTGTAATGTAAAACCATAAATTGTTGCTGCTTTTGCTTCACATTAAATTTAAAACTCCCTTTGTTATCTACACGACTGCGCATAGGTATGTCATGCCGAAGCGTTCCCTTGTATGAATCGTCAAAAGGATAATATAATTCGGCGTAACCGGTTTTTTGGGCACCTGTTATAGTGCCGGTAAGGTTTAACTGGCCCATGCCTAATTTTACAAAGGCCAGTAGTGATAAGGTTAGGAATACTTTTTTCATATTTTTTTGATTTATAAAAAGCAAGGTATAGTAGTATCCGTTGCTGCTCAAGCAATTGGGATGAAATGCGGATTTTGCGGGATATAAAATGGAGCCTTACAACTGCACCGTTAAATGCACGAAGAACTCTTTGGTTGTTTCGCGGATCATTAACTCGTGCCTGTTGGGATACAGCAGTTGCAGTCGCTGTTTTACATTCTCTAAACCAATACCGGCATGGTTCTTTTCAGGATCGGTGCCTGGTTTAGGGTGAACGCTGTTGTGCACATCAAAAAACAGCTTTAACCCTTCGGTATGAAGCGTTATTTTTATGTGCGATGGCTCGCGCAGGCTAATGCCATGCTTAAATGCGTTCTCAAC
>CBFGNU010000203.1:0-7698 GCA_965650195.1 uncultured Mucilaginibacter sp.
TAAAGCCTTATGCTGAGATATCTGCAGCGTATCCATATTAGCAATACAATAGCGATCAGGAAGCGGCCCTACAAAATCAAACGGAAAACTATTGGCTACCAGCAGTATACGCTTTTCTGTTACAGTACCTGCACTTATAAAACCGATAACAATATCGGCAGGATTGGTAGTACATTTAATGTTACCAAATAGCTGCGACGGCTGCGCATCAAATATGCTCCCCACCTGCTCTGTATTTTTTTTTAATGTTTCAAAAAAATCAAAACCGGCCCTTGTAAGTACGGTTTGCTTAACCAGCACGCTGTATTCAATTTTTACTTTTTGCGAACTTGGAAGGATATCCACAATTAAATTATCAGCCAATTTATCTTCGGCAAGAGTAGATGTTGTAGCTATAGTAACTTTGCTGGATGGTACATGATGATAGCAGTTATAAATATCGTCCTGCGGATAAGTTCTATATTTTAACTCTTTGTTTACAATTTTTATTGCCGATTCCTGTGGCGCCCGATATTGCCAGGTCTCTACGTAAGTATAATTATAATAGCGACTTTTTCCGCCGGCGTCATAAGTATTAGAATATATATTCAAATTACCGTGCCTAAAGTCGTGAGTAAGTTCAACCGGTGGCGATATTTTGCTTTCTACAAAATCAGACAAATACTCTTTATTATCCTTTGTGCGCACACGTAATCTGTATTTTTTAGATTGATCCAGATTTAATGCCGGCACAGCATATGTGCCCGGTTTTGATGGCAACTCCGGCAATTTAAAGCTCAATCCGGCATCGCTTTCAACAGTAATAATGGCAGCCCTTTCTGGCGCCACAACTGCTTTGCTTTCCAGTTTAAAGGTTCGGCTAACCTTAAATATTGTTGAATCTCCTCCTGTATTTATAAAGCCATCTATAACAAGATAGTTAGGATTAATGTCATCCGTTTTTGGCAGATACTGTTCCTTACACCCAGTAAGCAGCATAAAGCCTAAAGAAGCCATCGCTGTTACACCAAAAGTATATCTGCTTATCATCACTCCTATCTCCAATAAGACGGCCTTTTATTTGTTCCACCCTGCGTGCGGCAGTCTACGCAATTTAAATATAAGAAGTCTACTGCTGAGTAACCCACAAGAACCCCTTGAATCCAAACCTCATCAATTGGTGTAAAACGTGTAGTGGGTCCAAGCAAATTATTGTTTACCGCCGCCCCTAAAAACAAAGTTTTAACAGATTTAATACAAGTAGAATCAATCGGGTTTGGGATAAACCATTGCAATGGCAATTCGGCCGGTATAACAGTTAAGCGCTTTTCTGTAACGGTGCCGGCGCTCACAAATCCTATCACTATTTCTGAAGGATCTGTAGTCGACCTGATATTACCAAAAAGTTGCGATGGTTGCGGATCAAAAATGCTACCAACATCTTCTGTGTTGTTTTTCATTGTCTCCCAAAATTCAAAACCCGCCTTTGTCAACACGTTCAGCTTAACTAATATACTGTACTCAAAGTCTATTTTTGACGATGATGCCGAAATAAAATTGACACGTGTATCTGTTAACCGGTCTTGATTAAGATTTTCTGTAGAACCCAATACAATATTGCTAGAGGGCACATTCTGCCAACAAGTAAATATAAAGTCTTCCGGATTTCTACGTAAAAGTTGACGATTTTCAACTTTAAAATATGATAGGAGTTCAGCTCTATACTCCCAGGTTTCGATATAACTATAATGGTAATACTTGCTTTTGCCAGAAGGATCATGCGTATCAGCATAAATATTTAAGCCGTTATTTTTAAAGTCAAACTTAAGCGCGTCAATTGGTGGCGCGGTCCTGCTTTCTACAAAATCCGAGAGGTATTCGCGGTTATCCTTCGTACGTATTCGCAACCTGTGCTTTTTAGTTGGGTCAAGATTTAAAGATGGCCGCCCATAACTCCCGGCCTTTACCAATTCCGGCAATACGTATGTGGTACCGGTTTCACTTTCCACATTTACTATAGCACCTTTCTCAAATGCAACAACCGCCTTGTTATCTAACTTAAATGTACGGCTTAAGATAAATATTGTAGAATCAGCGCCGGTATTTATAATTCCTTCAACTACAAGGTATTTAACATTATTGTCCTTAATTTCCGGCCTATATTTTTCTTTGCAGCCATACCAACCAATTAAAGTTAAAATGGTAGCTACAGCTAAAGTTAACTTGTATCTATTCATTTTGATATTGTTTATTAAATGGACAGTCGGTTATTAGTTCCGCCCTACTGCATTTAGTATCAGCACTTATATTTATAAAAACATCTTCAACAGTATTATTCAGATTACCCTTTTTAATTTTCGGCACATATTGCTCCCGGCATTGATATAGCATTTTACAAACCATTAAGACTAATGGTGCGCGCAATGTTATAGTTCTGTACGGTTGTACCGGGTTCATCTTTAAAAACGTATGTTATAATTAACAAAAGGTATAGCAGCTGCAAAAATAGATAGCTGGTAACCGTTTACCTTACCACCCTCTGATACGTAATATGTTGAATAAGGATTATGTCTTCCTGTTAAATTATAGACCCCCACTGTCCATGAACTATGGAACCGCTGGTTAACACGGTGATTGGGTTCAAATGTTGCTGAAAGGTCAAACCTAAAATAGTCTGGTATACGATATTGATTACGGTCTGAATAAAAAATACGCTCAGAGCCCGCATAATAAAAACGGGTTATAGGCAAAGTAATTGGCCTGCCTGTGCTGTACACGCCATTGAAGGATATACTATAACGATGCGAAAATCTATAATTACCTATAAGGTTAACGGCATGGGGTTTATCGTAATTTGCAGGATACCAGTCGCCGCGGTTAATTAGTTCACCTAAATTTGTATTGTTCTGCTGTAGTAATATCCGCGAATACGTGTAGCTTATCCATCCATTTAATTTACCTGTGGTTTTCTTTAAAAAGAACTCAACGCCGTATGATTTACCTTTAACCGGTAATACATCATTCTCAATATTGTGGTTTAGCACCAACTTGGCACCACTACGGTAATCAAGGTAATTATCAAGCGTTTTATAATAAACTTCAACAGATGTTTCTATTGTATTTGATTTAAAGTTGCGATATAGCCCCAAAGATACCTGGCTACCCTTTTGCGGTTTTATATTAGGATCGCTAAGTTTCCAAACATCCGTTGGCGAAATTGCTGTTGTGTTTGATAGCAGGTGAATGTATTGCCTTAGCGTGTTATAGCTTACTTTAACAGAAAAATCGTCGGCAAGAATGTAACGTAACGAGGTGCGTATTTCCGGATTAGCATAGGTTTTTATCACACTGTTGTTACCGTACGTGGTACTGCCTGTTACGTTATATTGCGTTGTAGGCTGGCCCGGTGCATAGGTATTTATAGTTGCCGGCCCCAGGTAGTTGAACATTGAGAACCGCATACCTAAATTTAATGATAACTTTGAAGTCACATCCATTTTATCGCCTATATAAAGCGCGCTCTCAAGCGCTTGCTCGGCGGGTACAACATTGGGTGTAACAATTGATTTTTCACCCCAGGGCTGATTACTGCCCGGATTTAGTCTATATAAAATACTGTTAAAGCCAATATTAAGCGTATTTTTAGTGTTTAGATAATAGTTAAAATCGGTACGCAGATTTAACTGTCTAATGTTAAAATCAAATTTATAGGCATTTGCAGGGCTAACATCGCTTTGTATTCCGTACCTGTAATAATCATACCCGCCTGTAAATACGCCATATAATTTATTGTTAAAGGTGTGGCGCCATTTTAACGACAAGTTTCTGTTGCCGTAATTATAACTGGTGTCACCATTTAATTTAAAGCCATCACTACTTGTATATGCCGATAAATACAACTGGTTTCTTTCGTTTATCTGGTGGCTGATCCCAAGGTTCAGGTCGTAAAAAGAAGCGCTGCTATTTTTATAAGAGGGTTGCTTCAGACTTTTAAGTAGCCAGTCGGCATAGGTTGTACGGCCACCAAAAATAAACGAGGTTCTATTGGTATCGATAGGCCCCTCAACATAGAAACGACTGGTAAGTAAACCCAAGGCCGCTGACCCTGTGTATTTTTTCCGATTGCCTTCGCGATTGGTAACTTCTAACACAGACGATAAACGGCCTCCGTATTTTTCGGGAATGGTGCTTTTATATAGCTCCACCTCCTTAACCAGGTCGGGGTCAAAAGCGGAAAAGAACCCGAAAAAGTGGGCGGGATTATATATAGTGGCATCATTAAATAATATCAAGTTCTGATCGGCCGCACCGCCCCGCACGTTAAATCCTGTACTGGCCTCGCCAACGCTTTGTACACCTGGCAGGGTCAAAACCACTCTTAGCACATCAGTTTCACCAAACACTGTTGGCACCTGTTTTATGCTTTTAATATCTAAACGGGTTACACCCATATCTGTACTACGAACGTTGGCCACTTTTTCGGCAGATATTTTCACCTCTTTTAAGGTTGTAATCTGCTCTTGCATTTCAATATTAAGTCTACCGTCTCCATATACCAGTAATTGTCGCTTGGTATCTCGCATACCTAAACCTTTTATTATCATGGTGTTAGCACCTTTATTTAACGTCACTGTATAAAAACCAAAAGCGTCTGTTGCTACCCCCTGTTGGGTTGATGGTATGTAAATACTTGCCCCAACAACCGGTTCTCCTGATTTAACGTCTTTTAAATACCCCGCTACGATAGCTTTGCCGGGCCTAATAGTATTTGTGGGTATACCTATAGTGTATATCTTGTTTTCAGATACCGCCTCTACCGCTTTTTCCTTTGCGTCATCGTTTAATTTAGCCGGATCAGTTACACCCACTGCAACAGGTGCATTGCTCACAGTCCCGGCAAAATATTGGTCAACTATTGTCGCGTCAATAACCCTTGCTTTTGTTAAAAAAACTTGCTTATTGGTAATAGTGTATTTATAGGCTGTGTTTTTAAACGCCTCGTCTAATATAGCGGTAATGGGTTTTCGCTCCGCAGTTAGCGTTACCCGCAGGCTGTCAAATTGAGCGGCGTCATAATAAAAATAATAATCGCTTTGGCTTTCAAGGTCGGTTACCACCTGCTTAATACCCGCCTGTTGAAAGTTAACAGTTACAAGCCTATCCTGCGCAAAAGATGGCGCTATGAGAAATAAGAAACTTGTGATAAGGAGATAAAATAATTTCATAGCGAGATTTGGTCGTAATAGGTTGCAAGTTTTACTATAGCTTGTTCGTTACCGTCCCTGAAACTAACAGCTCCCGATTTAATGTACTTGTTTAAAGCATCGGCCTTGTCTTTAAACAATTTCAACACATCCCCGCGGGTTTTTACCGGATTATAAATGTTATTTTTTTTTATATAAATTTTATTTACATCCGTAAATACTATTTTATAACCTTCTCCGACGTTTATAGTTTCAGAACGTGTTTTATCCCTTTTAGCTATAACGCTGCTTTTTCCGGTATAAAGTTCTTCGTAATAACCCTCTTTAGTTGCGTTTTTAACATCATCAAAAGCAATGCGCGCAAAGTTGTGGTTATCTAATTTAAAACGAGTTACTTTCTCGGGCCTTAAAACATATTTTGTTTGGCCATCCCGTCGTCGGGCAACAAGTATATCATTAAAACTGTCATACAAAACCGGAATATTTTTATACACATTTCCTTCATAGGTAATAGTTGCCATTGTCCACGACTTATTGTCCATAAAAAAAACGCTGCCCTTATCGGCACGTAGATCAGCGTATTCATAGCCGTTAAATACCACAGATTGGTCTCCGGAAATGCTGGTGTAATAAGCTAATGCCGCGTTATAAGCTGTGCTATCAGGTAATTGCTGGGCCAGGGCACACCGGGAAATTGTAACTAAAAATAAAATAGTTAAAGCCAAAGGTTTTTTGGTCATAAAGCAGGTTATTGATCAAACATACAATTTTTTAATTGAAAAAATAATCATCAACTAAATTTTTAATACATAGCTAAAATTTTGAATATAAAGGCATTTACTACCTAATACAGGCAATAAAGTTAGGCCCGCGTCACTCAATAGCACTGTGTATTCGGGTTAGCGTAACTTCGCACAAATCCATTTTTAATTGGCGCATTAATCAAAAATTACCATGGGATTAATATTGTGATAAGGGATAGCTTTCTCATAGTGATAGGAGCACAATGGACGCGTCAAACCCTAGTCTCAACAAAATTAAATTTTTAGTTGATAGCAAGATCCGATATCGGTTGAGACTGATATTTTTAAACTGATTAACCTTGTAAAGGCTAATCAGTTCTTACTATGCTATTTTACCTGTGAGTTCAGGTCGCGGGTCTTTTTGTTTTCTTGCTTCAACTACACTATTCAATAGTACTAATTTTACACTGCTGCCATCGAAAGTAATGGTGAGCGAGTCACTGTTCACAGTTTCAACCGGGCGATCAACCAGATACAGGGTGTTAGCATCCTTCCATGTAGCCATGCCCGCAACTTCCGTACTCACGTCAGGCAGTCCGGGCACCGGGAAAGGTAGCTGCTTATACATCACCTTACCGTTTTTAGCTAGCTCCCATTTACCAAAAGCATAATTAAGCTTACGGTCGCCATTGTCATAATGCGCTGTCAGTTCGCAATTATTGTTACTGATATTAAATGTTACTGCTTTTGCACCTAATCTGTTGTCGTCTAGTATAAACTTTTTGCCTGAAATAGTGCCCGCCAATGTCGACGAAGGCTGTCCGGCAGGAAAGTTCACCTTCAACCCATCTTGCTTACTTTTTAATGTAGCCAGCGCAACGCTGTTAGCCGGTAGTTTGCCTTTTGTAAGCCCCGGCAAAAGTATATCCCAAACAAAGTCAAGGGTTTGCTGGGTTTTGAAGCTTTCTTCAGTTATGGCAACAACCAAATTTTCATCAGGTAAAATTATTCCAAACTGACCGTAAAGGCCATCAGAGCGGTAACCGTTATGCTTGGTACGCCAAAACTGGTAGCCATAGCCTTGTTGCCAATCATCCTTTTCCTTAGGCGAGGAGCCGCCAAACGGATTGATTTTAAAATCCCAATAACTTTTGCTTGATGCTTCTACCCAGGAGGCCGGTATCAATTGCTTACCGTTCCATTTACCTTTATTAAGATATAATTGGCTAAAACTGGCAATATCTTCGGTACGTACCCGTAGGCCTACCCCACCGGAGTTAATGCCTTGCGGACTAACCTCCCAATCGGCTCCTTCAATTTTTAACGGTTGAAATATCCGCGGCGTTAAAAACTCCAGCGCGGTTTTACCAGTAGTTTTTGTTACTATAGCCGATAGCATGTATGTAGCCGAGGTATTATACACATAGTTAGTTCCCGG
This sequence comes from uncultured Mucilaginibacter sp., assembly GCA_965650195.1. GTDB lineage: Bacteria > Bacteroidota > Bacteroidia > Sphingobacteriales > Sphingobacteriaceae > Mucilaginibacter. Next base: position 7,365 of record CBFGNU010000203.1, read on the forward strand.
CTCAAATTCAACAGGGGTGTCAAAAAACGTTTTGGCCCAGTTAGCCCCACTTAAGTTCGGTGCCGTTTTATGCCCGGTATTCATGGTAAGCAGATGCTTCACTTTCATGGCAGCCAAATTAGGGCTAACCTGCGCCGGAAGAAGATCCGGGAAGAATTTTGTAACGTTATCTTCAACTGTAAAATGGCCTTCGTTAATGGCTAATCCCACAGCACATGATGTAAAGCTTTTGCTTAACGAGTACAAGCTATGTTTGTATTGAGGAGCGTAAGGAGCCCACCATCCTTCGCCTATTACAAAGCCGTTGCGCATAACCATAATGCTGTGAAAATCA
>CBFGNU010000204.1:0-7679 GCA_965650195.1 uncultured Mucilaginibacter sp.
CAATACCGGATATGTATAGCCCATATTTAGTTTGATCAGACAGCTTATACCATACCGAAAGGTTCATGTAAATACCCAAACTTATGTATCCAAACAACAACAGGGGCACCACCGGCAATCCCTGCCAATAAATGTTGTTTGTAATTTGCCCCTTAATTACCGGGTGTTCCTCGTTTAAAATGATAGTGGCTAAGAAGTCAATATTAGCCACAATGGCGACGCTCATAACACATATTGCAATAATAAAATAGGTCATGATACGGGAGTAGGTATCCGGAGCATTCTTACTCTTAGCATGGCTAAAGAAAAATGGCTCTGCACCCAGCCTGAATGCCTGAACAGATATATTAAGAAATATTGCAATTTTGGCACAGGTACCATAAATGGCGGCCTGATCATCTCCAATATTCGGTGGAAGCATCTGCTTGATCATCACTTTGTCCAACGCTTCGTTAATAATGAAGGAAAGATTAGCCACCAAAACAGGCCAACTGTATATCAGCATTTCCTTCAGCATTGATCTATCATAATTTAACCTCAGCTTTGATATCTCGGGCAGTAAAAGCAATATAGTGAACACGCTGGCAGCTGAGTTTGACAGAAATACATAGCCTATCCATTCGGGTCTGTACCATGATGCCATCCACTCGGCGCCTACCCACCCATGCTTAATAAAAAATGGGATGCCAAATAAAAAGAACAGGTTAAAGACCATAACAAATGCTATATTCGACAGCTTTATAAAAGCGTAGCGCATAGGTCTAGACTCGGCACGTATTTTGGCAAAAGGTATAACGCAAAATGCATCAGCCAGTAAAATAAACAGGAAACATTTTACGTAAAAAGTATAGTCAGCGCGGTCCTTTGCAATGCCGGCAATAAGGTATTCTACAATCCCATCTAAAAACAGCAGAGAGAACAAAAGGAATACAACAGAAACGGCCAAAACAACACCAAAAGAGTTATTATACACTTGCTGGCGGTTATCTTCGCGCTTTTGCAGATAGCGAAAATAAGTTGTCTCCATACCAAAGGCCAGAACAGCGTTTACTATAGAGGCTGCGCTGTAAAGCGATGTGAACACGCCATTGCGGGCTACTGTTATTTTACGTGTATATATGGGCGTGAGCACAAAATATATCATCCGGGAAATGATGGTACTTAAACCATAGATGATAGTTTGCCCCGCAAATTTTTTAGCTGTAGACAATAGATTTTAGTAAATTAAGTAACAACGATTATCTAAATAGCGATGGGTTTAAAACCAATCGCTACTTTGATAACCCTCTTTTTAATACTTCAAAATTACGATAGTTTTTTAATTCGCCCTCATTAGTTTCAATGCTGTCCACCTCACCATATTCAGGGCCTTCTTTGCAAAAATCTAAAAACATATCCAGCAAAACGGGTTCGCCTTCGGCTTCTATAAAAACGCTGCCGTCAGGTTCGTTTCTTACGCTACCGCGAACGCCTAACTGGTCAGCCACCGCTTTTGCCGTTGCGCGAAAGGACACACCCTGTACCTTACCTTTTATAATTATATTGAGATGCTTCATTTTGTGATCAGAAACCAGAAATTAGTTGATCGCAAATATATTAATCAAAACTAATTACTCCCTTAAATCAACCTTCTTACCTTGGTCTCATCAGTAATTTTCAGATCATTTAAACCGCTTATAAGATTAAGACCGGGGGTTTTGCCGGGTTCTAAGGTGCCTTTCTCCTGATCGATGCCTAAAAATTTGGCTCCGTTTATGGTGGCCCATTGTAAAAGCCGGCTTAACTGTAACGAGGGAAAATGCTTTTGCAGGGTAACCATCTCGCTTAAAATACACAGTTTATGGTTTGATGCCAGGCTATCAGTGCCTAAGGTGATATTAAAACCCTGATTCACAAAAAGGTCTATCTTAGGCAATGTACCTTCAATATACAAGTTAGCATTCGGGCAAAAGCACCAGTGTATTTTATGATCGAAACGCTTGATGAAATAAATGTCCTTTAAATTGGTACAGGTATTATGCACCAGTAATATATCCTGCTTGCTTGATAGCAAAGGCAATACAGATTGCAAAGAATTGCGCGCCTGTGGTTTAAAGAAACTTATATCTATACCAAAATGAGCGTATAAATCATTAAAACGTCCCAGTTTATAGCGGTAAAATTTGTTCTCATCTTCGCATTCCTGGTTATGTATGCTCAGCAGGTTTTTATTATTGTCGGTATATTTTTTCAGCAGTTTAAATAACTCTTTTGATACAGAATAAGGCGCATGCGGGGTTATAGAACAGGGCTGCGACTTAAATTCTTCTAATAGTTGAAGCGCTTTAGTAAATACCTCTTCTGCATTTTGCGGAACAAAGCCAAAAACCTCAACAAAAGTGTGGTAGTATAGCTTACTTTTTGATTTTATATCTATTGTAACACCGCTGTTGGAGATATCGCCAACGGCTACAATACCATTATCATACATGGCCTGGTCGGCCGCTATTGCTGCTCGCTCTATTTCCATGGGTGTAGAATTTCTGTGCAGCTGCAAATTCTGGATAAAGGAAATGAGCCCTTCGCCCTTTGTTATTTTGTCTTTAAGATGCGAAAGTTCTACGTGGCAATGCGTATTAATGAACCCCGGACAAATAACACCGCTAAGTTGCTCTACAGGAATATTGGCATGTTCGGGAGGGATGTCTTCTGCTACGGAGACGATACTACCATCGTCATTAACAACAACTGCTCCGTTTTTAATTGGATCGGCATTAACAGGAAAAACGTAATCGGCTCTAAAAATTTTCATGTATTGTGACTTAGCATTTTACGCAACTCGTTAACCACCATCCAATAAAGTTAAAAACAATAATTAAAAGTTAATTGTTTTTAACTAATCGATTTAAAAATACCCCTTTTAAATTTTGTATTTTTGCAGCGTGAACAGCGTTAAAGAAAAGATAGACATCCGCAGCCTGAACCTGGAAAGTTTGCAGAAACATTTTTCGGAAATGAACGAAAAAAGCTTTCGTGCTAAACAGGTTTATGAGTGGCTATGGAAAAAATCCTGCTTTTCTTTCGACGAGATGAGCAATATTTCAAAAGAACTTCGTACAAAACTGGAAGAAAACTTCACCATAAATAATGTACGGATCAACAATTCGCAGTTTAGTTCTGATAAAACTATAAAAAATTCTTTCATTTTACATGATAACCACTTAATTGAGGGCGTTTTAATTCCGACGACCGAGAGAATGACAGCTTGCGTATCATCACAAGTAGGTTGCAGCCTTACCTGCAAATTTTGCGCTACGGGTTATATGGAGCGTAAGCGTAACCTCAATGCCGACGAAATTTACGATCAGGTGGTACTGATAGATAAACAGGCGCGCGAAAATTATGGTATCCCCTTAAGCAACATTGTGTACATGGGCATGGGCGAGCCTTTGCTTAATTACAAAAACGTTTTAGACTCGATAGAAAAGCTGACGTCTGAAGATGGCTTGAATATGGCTGCAAAACGCATTACCGTATCAACCGCGGGCATTGCCAAAATGATCAAAAAACTGGGCGATGACAATGTTAAGTTTAACCTGGCACTCTCACTTCATGCCGCTAACGACGAAAAGCGGAATACTATTATGCCCATTAATGAGCAAAACTCATTAAAAGCATTGGCCGAGGCGCTTAAATACTACTACGCTAAAACAAAAAACCCGGTAACCTATGAGTATATAATATTTGATGGCGTTAACGATACACTGAAGGACGCAGAAGAACTAGCCCGCTTTTGCAAGCACTTGCCCTGCAAGGTAAATATCATTGAATATAACCCTATAGCTTTTGCCAGCTACATAAATGCCGGCGAAGATCGCGTTGATGCCTTTGCAGAATACCTGCGCAAGCAAGGCGTAAACACCCACCTGCGCCGCAGCCGGGGTAAAGACATTGATGCGGCATGCGGACAACTCGCCATTAAGGACGCACAATAAAATCCTTTCTATTTTTCTCTATATTTATCGCCCCCGGCGTCTGTTTATTATTTTAAAAGCTCGCCGAAGGATTTTATTTCCAATATCGTCTAACCCAACAGAGAATTTAAACATTGACGGAGCAAGAGCTAATTGCTTACCTGATTAAGGGCGATGAAAATGCCTTTAAATTACTGGTTAACACCTATAAAAAAATGGTGTACAACACCGTATTGGGTTTTGTGCAAAACACGCACGATGCTGAAGATGTTACGCAAGAGGTTTTTATAAAGGTTTTTGAGGGTATTGGCAAATTTAAACAACAGAGCAAGCTTAGCACATGGATCTATCGCATAAGCATTACGCAATCGCTTGATTTTACCCGCCATAAAAACCGCAAAAAAAGATTGGGCTTTTTAACCAGCCTTTTTGGAGCGGATAATACACTGCTGCATCATCCTGTCGATTTTGTTCATCCGGGTGTATTGGCTGAAAACAAAGAGCAATCGGCAATTTTATTCGGCGCGATAAATAAGCTGTCTGAGAATCAAAAAACTGCCTTTATACTGCAAAAAGTGCAGGATATGAGTCAGCAAAAAATTGCAGAGGTTATGGGAATAAAAGAGGGAGCGGTTGAATCGCTACTGATGCGTGCCAAAGCTAATCTTAAGAAACTATTGATCGATTATTATTCATCACTATGAAAAACAGGAAAGACATTGAACAATTGGCTGAGCAAGCCTTACACAGTCTGGACAACCTGCAGCAGTTAGAAGCAAATGATTTCCTGGCCGCAAAGGCCTGGCAGCGTATGCAAACTAACCGGAATGGTTTGCCCGTGGGTTATAACAAACTGCTGTTAAGGCTGGCCGTGGTGTTATTAATGTTTACCGGTTTAAACTGCGTAAGCTTTTATGTACTGAGCAAAAAAACGGCAAATACAACATCAGCAGCTACGGGGGCTGATGCTTTTGCCAGCGCGTATGGCTTGAGCAATAGTTCAGAAAATTATTAAAATACACATATGAAAAGTGTTAAAATATTAATAGCGATAGTGGTGCTGCTGGTGCTGATAAACTGCGCGCTTTTAGCCGTGTTTTGGCTGCAGCGCGGCAAAGGCCCCGGCCCCGACGGGCCTCCGCAACGCGCCCACGAATTTTTAACAAAAGAGCTCAGTCTGACCAAAGACCAGGAAAAAGCGTATGAAAAGATGCGGACCAGCCATTTTGAATTTACACGTGGGTTAAATGAAGCCAACCATCAGCTTCGCGATTCACTTTTTAATTATATACAAACGCCCGGCTTAGATACCCCCACCGTAACCCGGCTTGAAAAACAAATTGCCTTTAATCAGGCTGAACTAGAGAAAGCCACATTATTACATTTCAGGGAACTAAGAAATATTTTGAATGCAGATCAGCAGAAAAAATTTGATGGCGTTGTTAAAGATGCCGTACGCATGATGGGCGGACCGCCACGAGGCGGACGCGGGCCAAATGGCATGCCACCACCGCGTGATGGGCAAGGGCCACCGCCGGGTCAGGGGCCGCCACCCGGGGAAGGTCCGCCGCAGGGAGAAGGTTTTCCGCCGCCGCCGGGTCAATAAGCTTCTCGTCAATCTTAAAAAAGTTTTAACAACCGAAGGAATTTATATCAACAGGCTTCTAATGATATAAATTCCTTTTATTATGAGAACTAAACCTATTCTTCTACTCCTCAGTGTAACTGTATTTTTTATTGCGATAATATCATGCAAAAAAGAGAACACTACTGATACCGCCGATGGGACGGTAACGCCTACCAGCATTACCCCAACCGTTGGGGCTGACGTGCCTGCGGTATATAAAAAGATATACAATGCTAAAGAGATCTACATTCAGAGTGGCTTTGTTGTAATAAAAACCACCAGCCTGCCCGACCATAAATCGCCGTATTATAAAGGCACCAAATGGGCAGCAACGCAGTACGAGTCTTATAATGGTACCAATCCGCTGTGGAACCAAAACCCAAATACCATTGCTGAGTCTGACGTAACTTTTAAAATACCTTTGAACCCAACCGTGGCCAGCAGTCATAGCTCCACCCCAATGGGCCCGATGGGTGTGGCCATTAATGGTGTACCTATATTTAATCAATATGCCGCAGGCGGATCGCCGCTAACCGGCGAGATAAACAGCTTTGACCAATACTACGGACACCCGCAGCAGCAGGGCATGTACCACTATCATGCGGAACCTTATTATCTGACGGCTCAAAAAGGCAAGGACGCATTGATAGGCTTTTTGCTGGATGGTTTCCCGGTATATGGCCCTAACGAAGGCGGCAGGGCAATAACCAATGCCGATCTGGACGTATATCACGGTCATACCGCCGTCACTGCAGATTATCCTGCAGGCATTTATCACTATCATACAACCGCCGCAGACCCTTACATCAACGGAAATCAGTTTTATGGAACACCGGGTACAATCTCTCAATAAAGTATTACTGCTGTTTTGGGCTGCTATAGTGCTGATAACCTTTTATAGCAGCACCAGGTCACGAACTATACCAGACACGTTGGTTGCCACAACCGACAAGAATTTGGTATATAAAAACGGTTTTTTATACTATAAGAACCAGGCTTATACGGGCTGGTTGTTTGAAAATTTCAACAACGGCAACCGCGCGAAAGAAATACCCTACTACGAAGGAAAAATGGACGGCACCATGAAAACCTGGTATGGCGATAAAACACCCGAGCAGGAGCGTTTCTTCGTTTCGGGCGAAAAGCAGGGAGTTCATCGCGGGTGGTGGCCTAACGGCATGCCTAAGTTCGAGTACAATTTTGTTGATGATGAGCATGAAGGCGCGGCAAAGGAATGGTTTAGTAATAACAAGCTTTACCGCACATTCCATTACAAAAAGGGGCACGAACTGGGGAAGCAGCAAATGTGGTGGGAGGATGGCAGCGTCAGGGCGAATTATGTTGTTAAAAACAACCGCCAATATGGGTTAGTAGGCCGCAAGCTTTGTAAGAACGTGTTTAAGTAATGAGGACTTTTAAATTATTGGGTATTGTTTTACTGTTGCTTGTCTTCTGCGGATGCAAAGAGGAAAACAACGGATTGCCTTTTTACAATACCCCAGATTTTACCCCGGTTTGGCTCCAACCCGGCGATGATGGCTACGATAAGATCCACACTATTCCGCCGTTTAGTTTTACCAACCAGCTTGGCGAAAAGGTAAGCAATAAAACCACGGCAGGTAAAATATATGTGGCTAACTTCTTCTTTGCATCATGTAAAAACATTTGCCCTGCTATGATGACCAACCTGAAGAAGGTACAGAAAACATTTAAAAACAATGCCGGGGTGCTTATTCTTTCGCACTCGGTAACGCCGTTGAAGGACAGTGTGGCAGCCTTGCGGAAATATGCCGATGAGCGCAACATCGACAATAAGAACTGGCTTTTACTAACAGGCGACAGGGATGCCACCTACATATTGGCGCGGCAAGCCTACTTTGCTGATGAAGCCGGCGGCTACGGCAAAAAACCCGACGAGTTTCTGCATACCGAAAACGTGGTTTTGCTGGATACAAAGGGCCGCATACGCGGGGTGTACAATGCTTCGCTGGCGGTGGAGATTGATATGCTGATTGAGGATATTAAGCTGTTGCAGACGGAAGCAATATAGGGGTAATATAAACGGGGGTGTTGCAGAAAAATATAGCAACAGATGCAAC
>CBFGNU010000205.1:0-7667 GCA_965650195.1 uncultured Mucilaginibacter sp.
CAGAGGAATTGAAAACATTGGTAGCGACAGAAAAGTTAGAGAACTCTTACGCAGGCGAATTAGGCCATTTTATTGAGCCTGCTATACGTCCGCTTGGTTATGATTGGAAGATAGGCATAGCATTGATCACCTCGTTTGCTGCGCGCGAGGTTTTTGTGGGTACTATGGCCACTATATACAGCGTTAGCGGCGGTGATGGAAATACCGCATCAGTACTTCAAAAAATGCGCGACGCTAAAAATCCTAAAACGCAAAAGCCCGTGTTTACCGCGCCGGTGGCTTTCTCACTGATGATGTTCTACGCCTTTGCCATGCAGTGCGCAAGTACCGTTGCCATAGTATATCGCGAAACCAAAAGCTGGCGCTGGCCGGCCATACAATTCGCATACATGACCGTGTTAGCTTATGTGGTAAGTTTCGTTACCTACAATTTACTTAAGTAAGTTTAAAGCAGTCCCTGTTTTTCTAAAGCTTTTCGCCGCTCCTTTTCCTGCCGCTTTATCTCACGCTTTTCCTGTCGTATCTGCTTGTTGGTCTTGCCTGTGCTGTCTATATGATTAAGGCGAAACTCTTCCTCGCGTTTTAACCGATCTTTAAGGTTTTCTGCAACGGTATCTTTTTTGCCTCCGCCAAATATTCGTTGTAAAAAAGTGGGTTTCTTTTCAGGCTCAAGTGCCGGTGCCGGTACATCAATAATAAAACTATCCTCAGGCGGCGCATTTAATATTTGTTCAGCCTGGGTCGAGTCAACAGTAGCTATTTCACTCCGTAACCCTTCGCGCAGCCTTACGTCATAAAAGCCATAAGCGCCGGTAGTATCACGCGCTATATGTCCCTGTCCCGCCATTAAGCGACCTAACGAGTTAAAATAAAATATCCTGCTTGGGCGTAATGTTCCATCAGGCAAAAATGAATATAACCCTGTACGCGGACTCGGTACTATGCTGGCAAGATAAATACTCTCGCCAAGTGTAAGTTCAGACGGAGCCTTGCCAAAGTAATAACGTGCCGCTTCCCTGATTCCATAAATATTGTTTCCCCACTCAATTATGTTAAAGTAAATCTCCAGCATCCGGTTTTTACTCATAATATTATTGTTTTCTATCATCCAAACAATTAATATTTCTTCCATTTTGCGGGCAAGTGTTTTCTCCATACTTAAAAAGGAGTTTTTCACCAGCTGCATAGACATGGTACTGCCGCCTCGTTTAAATTTTTTTTCCTTAATATCGGTAGCTATTGATTTACGTATTGCTTCCTCAACAAAACCATGGTGCTGGTAAAACGTGGGATCCTCGGCTGTCATTACCGCGTTACGCAGATCAGGAGATATCTCTGCCAATGGTGTATAATCAGGATTCTGAGGGCCAACCATCATGGTACGTACAGGTTTCCCTTTTACATATGGGGTATATAAAAAGGGTCTGTTTAATTTACCCAGATCCGTTTTACCGTATTGGATGATCTTAAAAGCCGGATCCTTATCCAATCTGGACTCAAATACCACCGCATCAGGATTGTCTTTATCTAAACTAAAATTCAAGCTATAATTAAGCATTCCCGCTACCTTTATTCCTTCAAAAGATTCGAATGTTCCGGCCGGGAACGAATCAAAAATATCCTGCGCGTTCTGCCAGCCAGTGGTAATTTTCAGGTCGTAAAGTTTTTTAGGCGAAAGCGTATATTTAAGATAGGGACGGGCTGTTAGTTTTTTTAAGCGGATTACCGAAGAACTATCGAGCGATATGAAATTGGGGCCTACCAATATGTCGGCATCTAACGCCCCTTTTTGAACCACAATGTCACTTGATGATAAACCGGCATGGTGTACCAGCAAATTATTTACACCCCAGTAGCTCAATATCCGGGTCTCGCCATCGCTGTGATCTACATCATTCAGCTTAAAGTTTACGCTCTGAAAACTAACGCGCGCTTTATATCTTTGCTCAATAAACGGGATTTCCACTTTTCCTCGATCAGCGTATAATTTTACATCTATTTCTTTATCAGAAGGATGCATGGTACCCGAAAAGTGCCACGTGGCCTCGCCATCATTAACTTTTATGGTTGAGCTAAGGTCACCATCGTCAATAACGGCTTCCTGTGTAAGTAGCTTAAGGCTGGTACTGTCTTTCGTGTACGACACCATGAAATTCTTCATGTTCAGGTTGTCCGGTATCTTATAAAGCACCTGGTTTACCACATTATTAGCCAGCAAAGACAAGTCTGATTTGTTGCCTGTTTTTGTGCTGTCTCGTTTCTTTTTAAAAAGAAACTCAAAGTTTCTGATACCTTTTTTGTCGATAAGGTGGATATAACCATTACGTAGCGTCATCCCAGCCAGTTTTATTTTACCAAAAATTAACGGGAATAACTTAACGCTTACCTCAAGATTGTCCATGCGCAGCAAACTATCACGATGCTCGGGAACTACGGTGATTACGTCGAAGTTTACAGTGGCTAACCCGGTAAAATGAGGATTAATGACATTCAAATCAAGCTGATGATCGTGCTTTAAGCTGGTTTTGGCTTTAGCGAGGGCGCTTTGCAGCAACGCCTCGCGTTTGCTGAAAGCAATAATTCCTGAAATAAGCAAAATAACCAATAACGAAGCAGTAACTATAGCAGCGATACGGACATATTTGGGGTTGAGGCGGCGCATCCAATAAATTTCTCCAAAACTAAACTAAATCTCTTCCGTTACAAACGTAAGGTTTGCCAAAATGTTTCCCGTCTCGTCACCCCATTTTTAGATAAATAGCATTTTAGAACGCTATTTTCTAACAAACAGAGCAAGGTGCTGACTTATAAGTCATAACCTGCGAAAATTTTTTCCAACGGGTTACTGTTTTTATATATTTGGCTTACTAACTGATCGCCTAAATAGAAAATGGACCAAAATACTGCCGAAGAATTCCTTAGGAATTATTGTGAGACCTATCACATTGCCGATATAAAAGGAGCATTATGGAAATGGCTTGTTTTGAGTTGCAAGGATGAGTCAAGCCTGAACACTCATGTACAATCAAAAGACTTTATCGAATTTTATGATGAAATGAATAAGCTTATTACTTCGGTGTATGCTGTTCATAAATCGGAATTGAAAGATATAAGATAGGCCTATTTGTTAAACCAATTCTTCCTGGCGGGTGTTTGCCTGAATATCTGACTTAGCTGCAAATATAACTCCGGGTGTCGTTGCTCTAAACGTCCGGGCTTTTCAAAAAAATATTCGGCCGCTACAGCAAAAAATTCCGCTTCATTCGTTAAGGCATAAGGATCGATATCCGACTTACCTTCCTTTATGCGACGCATTTCCTGGTGCATCAGCTTCAGCCAGGGCTCGGCGTATGCATGCGGTATCAAATGTTCGGGAACGCCATCAGTTGCGCCGTCTGTTTTGTCAACCAAATGCACAAATTCATGTATGGCTGTGTTTTGCACACCCGATGCTGGCGAAAAACCTTTCAGTAACGCGCTGTGCGACAACAGCATCTGTCCGTTCATATAACCGGTGCCCACCATCCCCATTATATTACGGTTGCCGCCTTCAAATTGGTATTCACTATCAAAATTATCAGGATACAGAATAACGTTAGTTAAATTGGGGTATTCCCAGTCGCCAAGCGCAAAAACAGGAATTACTGCGCTTGATGCTACCAATATTTTATCTACGTCCGTTATCTCCAAACCCACGCCTTCAATGTTAACATATTGCAGAAAACGGGCTACATTACTTTCAAATCGCTTTTTACCCTTTACATCCAAATCACGGTAATAATCAACCTGCGCATCAAGCAGCGGTATCAAATTTTTATCTAAAGCTTGTAGCGGAGCATTGCGAGGGCGGCTTTTACGCCCGAAGATGACCCAAGCCAAAACAAGCAACAGGGGAATAACGATTGCAAAATAATACATAGTCGATGTAATTAAAGCGCCAATTTTAATAGCACAATGCTAACTATTTTTACTGATGAATGTTTTAATCTACTCTCCGGAGGTTACATTCTGCAAAAACCTGTTAACGGCGTAAGTTGACAATTGCCCACCCGGCCCGCGTAAATTAAAATCAAAGCCATGGGTTGCCCAGGGGAGTTTTAACCAATAATGTTTTATGCCGTTTTGCTGTAGCTTTAAATTTAAACGGCGACTATGCTCATAGGCTACCAACACGTCGTTTTCGCCATGAATGATAAGGGTTGAAGGAGAATCTCTGTCCACAAATTCAATGGGCGAACTGGCAAAATATTCCTTCTGCATCTTTTTATATGTACCGCCCAGGTAACGTTCCATCACACCACGGGAATCCATAACCAACGGACTGGCCGGAGCGGAATAACCCCAAACCATATCAGCAGGTCCATAAAAATCAATTACTCCTTTAATGCCCCGATCTTTTAAAGTATAGGCAGCCAACAATGCTATTTGCGCACCTGCTGAGCGGCCAAGCAAAACAAAGTTGCCGGTGTCGATATTCAGGCTATCCGCGTGCGTCCGCAAATATTTTATGGCGTTTTTTACATCTTCAACAGGTAATGGGCTCTGATACTGCGGTGCCATTCGGTAATTTATAGCGGCCACATTGTAGCCTGCTTTTGCAAGATAGCTGTTCAACTCGGGCAGTTGTTGACTATCGCCGCTGCTCCAGGAACCGCCGTGCACAACTACCACACAAGGCCGTTTTCCGCGGGCTTGTGCTGAGTAAAAATCGAGATTTAGCTTAATGTTAAGATAGTTGATATAGGATAGATTTATATATGAGACTTTGGGCTCTGAGGGAAACAACCTGCCAAAACTAAAAGGCTTATCTAATTTATCTGACGAACGTTTACCCAGGCTTGCATCCATTTCCCTTTGAAGAGGACCCGCTACGATGTAGGATCGTACGATCGGTGATAAGAGTAACAGCAACGAAACAACTCCGATTATTGTACCCGCCAATTGATATTTATGCACCCAATAACCAAATATTAACAGCACCGTTACAATAGTTACAAAAACCAAAGGAAACTCTGTGACGCCTATGGCGAGCAGCCACAAATAATACATAGGCGCTTTAAACACCGACAAAAGCGATATCAGGAAAAAGACGATGATCAGAGCAAGGCGTATCATTTAAAGCTAATCCTTTATCAGTTCAACTTCTGCTACCGGGCTGAACAGATACAGCCGCTTTGTACTCACCTCTGTACACTTGTATCTTTTTCGCACCTTTTCCTCCTTGCGGAAAATTCGTCCATCTTTTAATTTAAAAAGAGCGTGTACCGGTATTTTTTCTACGGTGTGCATCGCTTCTTTGGCTGGATCATATTTACGCAGGGCCCGGTAAAGGCTAAGATCAGAGCAGCTTGAAGCGGCCGGGTTGTTCAGATAACTTACTATAGCATGTCTAACATCCGGCGGAAAAATGTCCTTTTCAAAAAAGGGCTGCATCATCCGTTTAAAGTTACTTTTCCACTCCGCGCCATGTGGCTTTGCCTTGCTTTTGTGCTCATTCCAGGTATGCAAATGTGCAAACTCGTGTACGGTAGTCACCAAAAAAGCATAGGGGTTAAGGTCAAAGTTTACCGATATACGGTGTCCTTTTCCATCATGCGGCGGGCGATAATCGCCAAACTTGCTGTTGCGGTTACGCGATACTTTAAACTCACACTTAAAGTAATCTATCCAACGGCCTATAAGCGGGGCGGCTTCGGGCGGCACGTAGCGTTCTAATATTTTTACTTTATCCAATTGTACCTCAGATGGTAAAGATAAGGCTTTGGCTGCATATTTAAAAAACAGTGGCACAGGGTTTGACTTGTATAATATTAAAAATATATTATCATGACGAAACGGATATTAATAGTGGATGACAACGAGTTCATGGTAGAGGTAATGACCTATATATTAAACAGTAAAGGTTATGACGTTATAGCCTTATATACCGGCAATAACGTTTTTAATACTATTAAAATAGATCATCCCGACCTGGTTATTTTAGATTTGGCTTTGCCTGATCTGGATGGGCGGGATATTTGCAAACTGCTTAAATTGAATACTTCTACCAGAGATCTGCCAGTTATTTTATGCTCCGGTGCCGAAGATCTTGACGATGCTCTTAAACTACCCGGGGCTCCTGATGATGTATTGCATAAACCATTTGACCTAACCTCACTGATACAAAAAGTAGAATATCAGCTTGCGGCCTAATGGCCCCGCTTTCTTAACTTATTGGATATTTGCAGTTTCGGATGCTTCTTGTTAAGTTTGATATACAATTATAACCGCCTAATAACATCTCCGTAATTAACTGATTTATGAAATCCAGGATTAAAACCAGGATCAACCTGATTGTTGCTATTATTTTAGTGTGCATAGTCCACTTAAATACCGGTTGGAACGAATCTGCAATTAAAGCCTATGAGCGAAAAACACCCGTGCTGAATGGCCGGTACCTTTTTGTAGCCGTGCCGGGAATACGTGATTACCTGGGCTATGGTGGGCATGGCTTATTAGTTTTTGATATAACTAACGGCCATAAGTTTGTAAAGCGCATTTCTACCCAGGGGTTGCACCCAAACGGCTTGCCATCAAATGTTAAGGGCATAGCGGCAAGCGTACCGCTCAACAGCGTGTATATAACCACATGGGAATCATTACAACGGATAGATATAGGTACGGGTAAGTTGGTTTGGGAAAAGCTGATACCCGGTGGATGCGACAGGCTGGCGGTATCGCCCGATGGAAAAACCATTTACCTGCCTGCTTTTGAAGGACACACCTGGACAATTTTAGACGCCAAAACCGGCGATGTAATCAAACAGTTGGATGGATTCAATAAATCGCACAATACGGTTTACGGCCTGTCGGGTAAGCGGGTTTACATGTCTGATATAGCGAATACCGTTGTTAAAGTTGCTGATGCGCAAACTAACCAGATCGTATCACAAATAGGGCCATTTTCTGCACCTGTGCGCCCATTCACCATTAATGGGGCCGAAACAACGATCTATGTAAACTGCAACGATTTGCTTGGTTTTGAGGTAGGCGATCTAAAAACCGGCCAGCGCACCGCTAAAGTAGTGGTACAAGGCTGGGAAAAAGGCACCGTTAGAAGACACGGTTGCCCGAGCCACGGAATTGGTTTAACACCCGACGAGAAAGAGATCTGGCTATGCGATGGTTTTAATATGCGGATGCATGTATTTGCCAATAAGCCCCCTTATCAACAATTAACCACTATTCCGCTGCGCGATATGCCCGGATGGATCACTTTTAGTAGAGACGGCAAATACGCATACCCTTCAAGCGGCGAGGTAATAGATACAAAAACCCGCAAAATATTAACTTCTTTAACCGACGAAAATAACAACGCGGTTGGCAGCGAAAAAATGATAGAAGTGTTTATGGCCAACAACAAAGCCACAGGTATTGCCGATCAGTTTGGTGTGGGAAGAGTAGTGAAATAGAGGCTAAATTGTGCATCATTCACTGTTCCAAAAAATATAAAGGGTGTAAAAGCTGTTGACGGTACTAAGTTGTTGATTTATAGCACTTATGTATTTTTTCGTGGAACACTTTGGAACACTTTTTGGCCATTTTTTGGGGCTTTATTTATAGGATTTGGAACACTATGGAACACCCGAAAAAAGAATTTGGAACACCCGCTACCGAGCCAATTATTC
>CBFGNU010000206.1:0-7656 GCA_965650195.1 uncultured Mucilaginibacter sp.
TTTCCCATAACACTCCCGGCTAAACCCGCTAGTACAGCAACTAAAATAACAACCACAAAAACCAGTGCAGACAAGTCGCCAATTTTTGGATAACCTAAATAAAGATAGGGGCCTACCATTCCCTGCGCGGTTAAACCGGCAATAATAACGGATGAGAATATGGCGGTTTTAAAATAACTGAAGTGCGTTTTAGTAAGTTCTTCAATAGCAAAAACTATCCCACCGAGCGGCGTATTGAATGCGGCGGCTAAACCTGCAGCGGCACCGGCTACTATAACATTGCTTTTGGCAATTTTTGGCCACCAGGCAGGTAAAACGTCATTTACCTTGCGGAAAACGGTAGCAGCTATTTGTATGGTTGGCCCTTCGCGACCTATGGCCGCGCCGCCCACGGCCATTATCAGGCTTGAAAAAACCTTGACAATTATTATGCGAACGCTTAGCAGCTTGTCAACAGCTTTTTCATTGTTTGGGTTGGTTATTTCAAGCGCTGCAGCCACCTGTGGTATACCGCTGCCACGTGCGTAAGGAGCGTATTTTTTTACCAGCCACCAAGCCACTACAAAACAGACCGGTGTTAAAATGAATATCAGCCGGGCATTATACTTAAATATGAAGTGGGTTACGCCTTCGGCTAATAGAAACAATTTTGCATATACGACCGCTATCAAGCCGGTTATTACTGATGCTATCCAAAATGGGATGGCCTGCAGTAAGTTTCTTTTAAATTGCCTGTTGTTTACTCTATCGTACGCGGCTTTTAAATGCCCTCTAACAACAGCGCTGCTTTTCTTAACAATGACGGGAAGAACCATAGGAATTGCAAAACTAAGTATTTTTGGCTGTGCAAACTAGTTTTAAGCAGTATATTTGCCCATGACTTCTTCGCAAAGATATGATCAAAGGGGCGTCTCGGCCTCTAAGGATGATGTACACAACGCTATAAAAAACATTGATAAGGGCCTGTATCCGCAGGCGTTTTGCAAAATTGTACCGGACATTTTAACCGGCGATGAGCAGTTTTGCAATATTATGCATGCCGATGGCGCGGGAACAAAATCATCATTAGCGTACACCTACTGGCGCGAAACCGGCGACATTTCTGTTTGGAGAGGCATTGCGCAGGATGCTATAATAATGAACCTTGACGACCTGCTTTGTGTGGGCGCTATCGATAACATCTTACTATCATCCACCATCGGCAGAAACAAAAATCTGATTCCGGGCGAGGTTATAGCCGCTATAATTAACGGCACCGAAGAAATACTAACTGAACTGCGCGAAGCGGGAATTGGTATTTACTCAACAGGCGGCGAAACCGCTGATGTGGGCGACCTGGTGCGTACTATAATAGTAGACTCGACTGTAACCTGCCGCATGAAACGCAGCAAGGTGATCAGCAACCATACCATTCAGGCGGGTGATGTTATTGTGGGGATGGCATCGTATGGGCAAGCTAATTACGAAAAAGAATATAACGGCGGTATGGGCTCAAACGGACTGACCTCTGCACGTCATGATGTGTTTAATAAGAGCATCGCCAATAAATACCCTGAAGCTTATGATCCGGCAGTGCCGTATGATCTGATCTTCTCAGGCAGTAAACAACTTACAGACCTGATATATATTGGCAACGGGCAAACCATTACAGCCGGTAAACTGGTTCTATCCCCTACCCGTACCTACGCGCCGGTTATAAAACAGATACTTGACGGATACCGCAGCCAGATACATGGCATGGTGCATTGCAGCGGCGGTGCCCAAACCAAGGTGCTTCATTTTGTTGAGGGGTTGCATATTGTAAAAGATAACCTCTTCCCTATTCCGCCGTTGTTTAAGCTGATACAGGAAGAATCACAAACCAGCTGGCAGGAAATGTACAAGGTGTTTAATATGGGCCACCGTATGGAGCTCTACGTTTCCGCTGATATTGCTGATGACCTGATCGCTATATCAAAAAGCTTTGGTATCGACGCGCAGATCATCGGTCGCGTTGAGGCTGCGGATAAAAAGCAGGTAACGGTTACATCTGAGTTTGGGGAGTTTGTTTACAATTAAGGTTACACCTACTTTATTAACCGTTAAGGTGGTGTTGCAGAAATATATACAACACTTTGCAACACTTGCAACACTCTTTTTTGCACGTATCTGATTATTAATATCTTAAGGATATTAAATGTTTAAACGTGAACACTTTGCAACACCAATATCTTCACGTTTTATAATACTATCTTCACGTTTTTTTAATTAAACACCTGAAAATAAATGGGTTATGTAATAACAATTATAATATATAGTATGCAACAACATAAACCTAAAAATAAAACCCCCGATGCGCGTTGCACCGGGGGTTTTATTTTTATCCCTTTATAAACCTTATATAGTTTTAAAGAATGAAGTTTGTGATAATACAGATGTTTTACCATCATCAGTGTAAGCAGTAGCTCTAACTGAATAGGTTTTGCCTGCGGTTAAACCAAGCAGCCCTAACTTTATCAGCATATTACCACCATAAACCTTGGTGTTTTGGTAAGTAGTAGGCTGTAAAGTGTAAGTTATAGTATGGTTGGTAGTAGTACCTACAGAGGTGTCATCTTTACCATTCCACGTGCTGAAAGTTACCGTTTTTACGGGTACAGCTGTTCCTGAAATAGATGTACCCTCAAAAAACTCCAGTGTGAATTTTCCCGGGTTTTTGTTAGTAGTAGTAGCACCAAAATAAACCTGCAGGATGGTAGCTACAGTAGCCGGTGTTGTAGGCGTGGCGCTAACAGCTGCAATGGTAAACGGACTAAGTTGGTTGTATCCAAGGCTGCTTAATTGAATTGCAGGAAGCTTTGCTTCGGTTCCGGCAACGTCAGCATCTTTTTTGCACGAGAACATCACTGATGTCATGAGTGCCATAAAAACGATGGTTATATATTTTTTCATTTTCGTTTCTTTTATTGTTTTACAATTATACACTTATGATTAGAAGCTATATCTCGCGCCTAATAACGCACTCCAGGTTGTACCTGTAGTATTAACATTTTGGAACGGAGTATTGATCAGCGATCCGTTTAACTGACGCATGTTATAAGCGGCGTTACCGTTTGCATCAACACCAACAAGCGCCAAAGGCTGCATGGTAGTAGCTTGTTTTTGAATACCCCAGGTATTGTTTAACAAGTTAGGTAGGTTGATGATGGTAGCACTGATCTGTAAAGTATGTTTCATACCGCCCGACATGATATAGAACTCTTGTTTAATATCTGCATCTATACGGTTATACCATGGGTAGTAAGCACCATTTCTTTCTGCATATTTACCTCTGCGCTCTTTTAGGTAGGGTGTATTGTTTACAAATTGCTCAAACGCTGCAGATTGTTGCTGAGACGAGTAGGTATATGCTACACCATTAACAGTTGCTGTATAAGGCAGAAAGGTAATTTCGCTGGCCCTGTTTGGGATATACATCAAATCTGTTGATGCGTTACCATCACCGTTCAAATCGCCCTGAATGGTGTAGCTATATCCACCGTTGGTAGATAGCTGAGCCGACCCCTGGTAGAATAAGCCAATTGAGGTTGCACCATGATCAAGGTAATTGAATTTGTACGACACCGAACCGATAACACGGTGAGGAACCACAAACGCTGTGTTACCCAATTCTACATCATTTGAAGTGCCAACATTAGGGGTTGAGGTCCAAACGTTAGTTGCTGTAGTACCTACAGTTGAAAAAGCTTCTTTAGCTACAGTATAAGTATACGCTACCGATGCGTTGAAACCGCTGTCAAATGATTTAGTTAACTGTGCAGTTAAAGAGGCTGCGTAACCTTTGTTAGTGTTTTCTAACGCGATCACAGACAGAGCAGGGTTGTTTGGATAGATGTTACGATCTTGTGTTGTTACACCTACGCTGGTAAAGCCGGCTGCAGTGGTGGCAGTACCTGTACCTACATAACGCGCACGTGTGTATTCGCCTTCCTGTATAGTTCCGGTTGGGTTTTTCAAGTTTACGTTGCGCATACGTACCGCGTTAATGTCTTTGGTGTATAACGCTTCAATAGTTGCACTGTAACCGTTACCCAGGTTTTTATCAATACCTAAGTTTACACGGAATACCTGAGGGAATTTAAAATTCTTGTCAATCACTACGCTGGCAGATTGGTAAGCTGTACCTGCTGATTGCGGGAACAGGCTGGCATAAGTGCTTGGGTCTTTTACTAATTTTATGTTAGCAAGCTGAGATGTAGTAGCTACACCGCCAAAGTTATACATACCGCTATTAGAAGGTATGTTAGTTAAGAATACATAAGGGACACGTCCGCTAAATATACCCATACCACCACGTACTACTAAAGATTTGTCGTCAAGGAAGCTTGCACGGAAACCTATGCGTGGAGAAAGCATCCAGCTTGATTTTGGCCACACGCCCGAGTTATAGCTCATTAAAGCGCCTGTGTTTGAATTTGGATCAGGGAATTGCAGCGCAGTTAACTGAGGGTTTTCAACAGGATTTTCAAGGTAGATAGATTTATCTGCCCGTAAACCGTAAGTGAACTTAAAGTTAGGGCTTACGTTATACTCATCCTGAGCGTAAAGGCTGATAGTACCTATACGAAGGTTAGCAGAGAACACCTTATCCTGACCGGGAAGCAATGAGTAGTTATAAGTAAACTGTACCGGCGCTTTGTCAGTTAAAAAATCGTCAAGGCTATTGTAGATATATGAGCCTGCAGCGCCCGGCATAAAGGCGTTACCTACTTTTTGATACTCATAGCTAATACCACCTGTTAAAGTGTGTTTACCGGCATAATAGGTAAAGTTATCATACAAAGTGGTTGTGTTATCAATTACGTCGTTGTATTTGGTGTATGGGTCAGAACCCGCGGTAATGTAGTTATCACCCGCACCATTATAAATATCAATAGTTGGAAAAGTTTCGCCTTTGGTAGTACGTGGGTTACCGTACTTTTTAAAAGTTACCAGTAACTGGTTTGACATCTTAGGGTTGATAGTGCTGTTCAACTCGACAGTACCGGTGTGTACTTTGTTTAAAAAGCCGTAGTTAGAGTTCTCAAAAGCAATAGATCTGTTGCTATAACGGTTATTAACCAAACCACCGCTGGCACGAGAAAGAGGCGAGCCGTTAGCGCCGGTAACACTGTAAGCGGCATTATTTGGCGTGCTTGAGTTGTTTACTGTCTGATCGCTTGTTGCTTTTAAATAGCTATACTTAACTGTCAGCTTGTTTTTATCGTTAATGTTATAATCAAAACGGATTAAAGCTTTCGTATTTTTTGGTTGAAAAGCAGGGAAGTTATCGTAACCACCGGTTTCATAACCGAACTTACTTTTTAAGTGATCAGAAACTTTTTGAAGATCGCCAACTGTAGTAGCTGCTACAGTACCTAAACCTGAACCACCTTTTGGCGAAAAGTTAATGCCGGGGGTGGTAGAAACTTCTTTCTCGTAGTTAGCAAAAAAGAACAATTTGTTTTTAATTATTGGGCCGCCTAAAGTGAAGCCGTAAGTTTTAGAAGTTGATTTAGCATTTTGAAGGCTAAGGTCATTGTCGCCAATACGCGTACCGTTGAATGACTGGTTTCTGTAGAAACCATAAGCAGAGCCATGGAAAGTATTGGTACCACTTTTGGTAGTCGCATAAATACCTGCACCTGTAAAGCCCGACTGACGAACGTCAAATGGAGCAATGTTAACCGAGATCTCGTCATAAGCTTCAATTGAAACCGGTTGTGCACCACCACCAGGCAATAAATCGCTGGAGGTACCAAAAGTGTTATTAAGGTTAGCGCCGTCAACCGTTACACTGTTAAAACGAGCATCGCGACCAGCGAAACCGGTTCCTCCGTTAGCTTGCGGAGTTAAACGGGTAAAATCTGTAATGCTACGAGAAAACGTTGGCAACGTAGCCAATTGGGCACGGTTAACGTTGGTGCTGGCGCCCAGCTTAGCAGTTACAATTCTTTTTTTAGCGCCGGTAATGTTAACTGTTTTTAATTCGGTACCGGCTTCGGCAAGCTCAGCATTTAAAAGATAAGACTGACCGAGTTGCAGTGTAATACCACTATAACTTTGTTTGGAATAGCTGATGAAAGTAACTTCAACAGTGTAAGGCCCGCCTACGCGCATGCCGGGGATGTTGTAATAGCCATCTGAGTTGGTAGCAACTGCATAAACAGTGCCGGATGGTTCATGCGTAGCTTTGATTGTGGCACCAGGCAAAGCAAGACCCTTGGCGTCTTTAACTGTACCTGTTATACTACTGGTAGTAACCTGCGCAAGTGCGGCAGCAGTAGTAAAAACAGCCATAACTAATAAAAGTAAATACTTTCTCATGCTTGTTCTTTGTTTTTTAAACTGTGAATAATGTGGATTCTAAACCGGCACAAAGATAGATACATAAACCTTTGCTTATATTAAATTCATGTTAATTAATGCCAAATGTTATTATGTTTTTATCAACATTTAATACTAAAATTAACAACACATCAAAAAATATGATTGAAATAATGAAAATATAGCAGCAAAATATAGATTTTTAACATTTAGTTAATCCATGTAAATAGTAGATTTTACAGCCGCTTATATATGATAATATTATGATATAAATAGATAGAAGGTGTTTTTTGCTTTCAGGCCTTTTAGTTAGCTTTGGCTTTCCAAAATTTAAACGAACATACGCTGATATGAACTACGATGTAATTGTAATAGGGTCCGGTCCGGGTGGTTATGTAGCCGCTATACGCGCCTCCCAACTGGGTTTAAAAACCGCTGTAGTCGAAAAAGAATCTCTGGGTGGCATTTGCCTAAACTGGGGCTGTATCCCCACCAAAGCTTTATTAAAAAGTGCGCAGGTGTTTGAATATATAAATCATGCCGCCGATTATGGCATCAAAATAAACAACCCGGGCGAGGTAGATTTCGAAGCGGTTATTAAAAGAAGCCGCGGCGTAGCCGATGGTATGAGCAAAGGCGTTCAGTTTTTAATGAAGAAAAACAAAATTGACGTATTGGTAGGTTTTGGCCGCCTTAAAGGTAAGGGCGTTGTTGAAGTAAAAGGGAATGATGGCGTTAAAGAATATAGCGCCAAACATATAATATTGGCCACCGGCGGCCGCTCGCGCGAACTGCCTAACCTTAAACAAGACGGCACCAAGGTAATTGGATATCGCCAGGCTATGGTGTTGCCTAAGCAACCAAAATCAATGATCGTGGTGGGATCGGGCGCTATAGGTATTGAGTTTGCTTATTTCTACAACTCAATTGGCACCAAAGTTACCGTTGTTGAATATCTGGATAACATTGTTCCGTTAGAGGACGAAGAAGTTTCAAAGGGACTGGCCCGCATCCTTAAAAAACAAGGCATTAATATAATGACCGGCTCAAACGTTGAATCTGTTGATAGCAGCGGCGCGGTTTGCAAAGTAAATGTTAAAACTGCAGCGGGTACTGAAGTGTTAGAGGCAGACATTGTGCTATCGGCAGTTGGCATATCAACCAATATTGAAGGCATAGGGCTGGAAGAAGCAGGCGTTAAAACCGACAAAGGCAAAGTTTTGGTTGATGATTTTTACAAAACCAACGTTGAGGGTGTTTACGCTATCGGCGATATTGTAAAGGGCCAGGCATTGGCACACGTAGCATCGG
>CBFGNU010000207.1:0-7654 GCA_965650195.1 uncultured Mucilaginibacter sp.
AATTTTCATCTCCACATCAACTTCGCCGGCACCAATAAATTTAATTTTGCTGATGCTGCCCACTATTACACCAGAGAACCAAACTTTGTTACCGCTTTTAAGGCCTGCAACATCATCAAACACCGCGCTGATACCCACGCTTTTCGAAAAACTTTTTGATTGGCTGCCCAGTGTAAAAACGCCCAGTATAAACACAACCAGCCCAATGGCCAGGAATATGCCAACTGTTATCGCGGTTTTATTGTCTGATTTGTCCATAAATATCTTCTTTAAATCTACTTTATAAAATTGTAATCAAAAAATGGCTTCACCCGCTCATCCTTTGTGTCAAATACCTCATCAAACGTCCCCTGCCGCTGAAACTGCCCGTCTAACAACATGGCAATCCGGTCGCCGGTTTGTTTGGCACAGGTTAAATCGTGCGTAATGATGATGGATGATGTATTATAACGCTCCTGCACCTCGTTTATCAGTTCGTTTATCTCAATACACGTAATTGGGTCCAACCCTGCCGTAGGCTCGTCATACAGCATAATTTCGGGGTTAAGTATCAAAGTACGCGCAATACCGATCCGTTTACGCTGCCCACCTGAAAGTTCAGACGGCATCTGGTTAATGGTTTGCGAAAGCCCCACAGCATCTAACACCGTTTCAACTGCTGTATCCACCTCGCCACGGGTTAAATTTCTTTTATTGCGTACCAGCGGAAACTCTAGGTTTTTACGAACCGTCATACTATCATACAAGGCGCTGTTCTGGAAAGAAAAGCCCAACCTTACCCGCAATTCGCGCAATTCGCGCTCGGTAATGTTGCTGATGTCCTGACCCAATACTTCAACATATCCACTATCAAGCGTCAATAAGCCCGATATGATCTTTATCAACACAGATTTACCCGTACCGGAACGACCCAGCACCACCAGGTTCTCACCCTGGTAAAGCTCCAGATCAATTCCACGCAACACGTCATAGTCGCCAAAGGACTTTTCCAATCCTTTAATGCGAATAACCGCGTTGTTCTTATCAATAGGTGCCTTAGCCTTGTGCATATATCTTGTTAGCGAAACCTTCTGGTTATCATAGCGATGGGTTTAAAACCCATCGCTATGACGATGTTTTCGTTATCTAAACCAGCTGGTTATTTGTACTATAACTATTTCTTCAATAAAAACTAAAAACATGGCGGCAACTACCGCGCCGTTTGCCGCCTTACCTACGCCTTCTGTACCCTTGCTTGAGTTGTACCCTTGGTAACAGCCAACTATGCCAATGGTGAACCCAAAAACAATGGATTTTATAAGCGATGAGTTAAAGTCTATAAAACTCAGCGGATCAAAAAACTGCTGGATAAAAGTTTTAAAGCTGGTACCCTCGTTGATGGCTACGTTGATGTAGCCGCCTAACATAGCTACCAAACCTGTATAAGTTGCCAAAATAGGTATGGTTAAAGTGGTAGCCAATACACGTGTACAAACCAAAAATTTAAAAGGGTTTGTGCCGGATACTTCCATGGCATCTATCTGTTCGGTTACGCGCATAGAGCCTAATTCAGCGCCAATGCTTGATCCTACCTTACCTGCGGCTATCAGCGCCGTAACCAAAGGTGCCAAGGCACGCATTATAGCTATTGATACCAACGACGGCAGCCATGAACTTGCCCCAAATTGCGACAGCGAAGGACGGGATTGTTTGGTAAATATCAAACCAACTATCAACCCTGTTAAGGATATTAACGTAAACGACCTTACGCCTACCTCAAAGCATTGCCTTACAATCTCTTTAAATTCAAACGGTGGTACAAAGGCCTCCTTAAAAAAGCGGATGATAAACTTATGGATATCATAAAGCGTTGCAAAAAAGTCTAACGCCCTTTTACGTGGTTTACTGGTCTTTTTTTTAACTACTGGAGCCTCGGTGCTTTGTATATCCATTAATGGCGGCAAAGGTATTATTTAATGTATTATAAAGTACAAACACATAGGTATGTTGTTTGACTGCGCTGCAAAATTAATCAAATGATTAATACGGCAAAGTTACATTTGTAATTAGAAGGTAAAGTAAACATTAGTGGCCTGTTTGATGGTATAACGAGAAAAAACATTTATGCCGCGGCAAACTATTCCTGCGGAAGTCGCTTTTTATAAAAAAAAGCTAAATATGAATGTTTACCAGCAAAAATGGATCGATGTCCTAAACAGTGTGGGATTAAAGGGCTGGACGGTTAGTGCCGCAGGCGATGACATTTTTATAGAAATGCCGCATGTTACAGATTTGAAACTGATACGGGACAATTTACCAACCACCCTTGCCTCTCTGTCCCTGGATATTGATGAGCCAAAATCCCGGTTAAAATTTATTGTACGAAACGGGTACGAAAAATTTGAATACATTTTAAACCCATCAAGTAGCGACTTAAATAACGAAGAGTAGGGCGGTTAAATTATTATCGTCGTTGCAAGCGCGTGCTCACAACGACGATAATAGAGTAGCTACTTATTGATAGCTTACGCTCAATGTAATAGGAGCGTTCAATACTTTTGATATGATACAATTAGCTTTTGCACCTTCGGCAATTGCCTGGAATTGTTCTGCAGATACACCTTCAATTGCTGACGCTGTCATTTCTAAATGAATACCGGTGATACTTAGCGCCACCATATCCAGTTCTAAAATAGCTTCGGTATCCAGATTGCCGGGGGTAAAACCTGCTTTGGTAAGCTCGGCGCCAACAGCCATGGTAAAACAGCCTGCGTGTGCGGCAGCTATTAGCTCTTCAGGATTAGTGCCAACACCTTCGGCAAAACGGGTTTTAAAAGAATATTGTGTGTTATTTAATGTTGTGCTTTGCGTGGTGATAGTACCTGCTCCTTCTTTTAAGGTGCCGTTCCAATGGGCTTTTGCTGTTCTTTTCATAATGTTGTGTGTTTATTGTTTTTTGGTAAAGTTAGTATTTGAAGATCAAAGATAAGTTACGGAAGATCGCTTTTTACGTTAAAATAACAACCGCATCAAACCCATTTTGTTGGAATAATTTTTTTGCTAAAACTTTAACCCCGCCCTTAAAAACACAGCGCTGCCAACCTCTATCGTACCAAAGTAATCCTTAAACTTGATAAAGTAGCTGGCTTTAGGGTAAATGTTCCTAAACATGCGCTCTGTAGCAGTGTCATCGCTGTAAAATGATTCGTTGATGGGATTATACCCGAAGGTAGTACCCAAAAAACCACGTATGCCATGCTGAAAATCGGTGTTATTCTGGCTGTGGAACAGAACTTCGGTGGTTAGGCCTACACTAAACAGATTTGTACGAGGATCAACATTAACATCAGGTTGCCCAACCACTGATCTTCGGAAGGAGGCATAGTCACCAAATTCATGGCTGTAAACGGCTTCCACGCCAATAAACCGAAAGTCGACATTGCCATTATTAACAAAAGCATTGGCAGAAAAGCGCCCACCAACTGCCCCAAAAAATTTACTCTTAAAATAATTGGGTTTACTCTTGTCGTCTGATCCGTTCTGATAATCGCCCAAAGAACCGAATGTACCGTAAGCAACGTTGAAATTATTAAATGTATGCGCACGGCTCAGGTTAAGCTGTCCGCCAACTATAATGTCGCTTAAACTGCTGTTACTATACATATTTAAGACGGCCGAAACATAGTTGGCCGTCTTTTCCTTATCAAAAGATGCTGGCTTAGGCATATACGCAATATCCTGATGATAAAGCGCCGGGGTGTACACCTGCGAGCAGGAACTCAACAAAGCCAATGCGCTTATTACAATAATAGGTAGTTTTATTTTCATGGTGGTTTAACGAATATAAGTTAAAAAAAGTCTGCCAATTGCCTGGCCCAAAGCAAGTAAGTTATTATTATACCAGCTTTTCAAAATACTCTCCCGTAAAATCATCGGCAAAGTGGATCACATTGGGCAGGTTTTCAAATTCATGCTGCTGATGCGTGGTGGTTAAAATAATCGCTTGCATACCGGCGTTTAGCGCGGCCTCTGCGCCTTTAGGTACATCTTCAAAAACAAGGCAATCTGCAGGCGGTACCCGCAACAACTCGGCCACGCGCAGGTAAGTTTCGGGATGTGGCTTGCTTATGGTCACATCATCAGCGCTTACTATTGCAGTAAAATAATGACGGATGTTTAAATTATCCAGTACAAAATCAATATTAAAAGGAATAGCTGCCGAGCCTATCGCCATTAATATACCTGCCTTGTGTGCCCGCTCCAGCAACCCAGCCAATCCGGGGAGCAATGCCAAATGCGGCAAAAATTCTTTCTGATAGCGCCGCTCCTTTTCAAACGACAGCTTGGTCATTTCATCAGCAGTAAACCGGTTGGCACCAAACATGCGTACCAGCACCTCCGGGTTTTTGCCATACATCTGCGCCTTTACTTCGTCCCACGTAAAATTTCCGCCCAGGTCGTGGTTCATTAAATGCATCCACGCACGGGTATGAAACTCCATATCGTTTATCATAGTACCGTTAAGGTCGAATAAAAAGGCCCTCATATGTTATAATTCTTCAAGCCGCAAAAGTATTCAAATGAACACCAAAGTTGAAAGACTTATTTTTTGAGTTTCTTACTACACCACCTGTCCGTTAATCGCTTAAGCAGGTTACCCCCTTTTATTTAAAGTTTTGGTTACTTTTGCGGTGTTAAGAGCCGTATTAAATGAAGAAATATCTATCGCTGGTAACTTTTTCGCATACCATATTTGCCATGCCTTTTGCCTTTATCGGCTTTTTTTTGGCGGTAACCACTACCGATAATGCCTTTGCGTGGCAAAAATTGGTAATGATGGTATTGTGCATGGTGTTTGCCCGCAACTCGGCTATGGCATTTAACCGTTATCTGGATAGAGAGATTGACGCCCGCAACCCACGTACCAAGGTACGCGATATACCGGCCGGGCGCATCAGTCCCACATCGGCGCTGGCATTTACGCTCATCAACTGCGCCTTGTTTATGGTGGTTACCTGGTTCATTAATCCGCTATGCTTTTATCTTTCGCCCGTAGCCTTGTTGGTGGTATTAGGATACAGCGCCACCAAACGCTTTACCGCGCTTTGCCATTTGGTGTTGGGCCTGGGTCTTTCACTGGCTCCTATTGGCGCCTACCTGGTGGTAACCGGCGAATTCGCCTTGCTGCCCATATTTTTCTCGCTGGCTGTACTTTGCTGGGTTAGTGGTTTCGATATTATTTATGCCTTGCAGGACGAAGATTTCGACCGCAGCGAAAACCTGCACTCTATTCCCGCTTACCTTGGTAAAGTAAACGCGCTCAGGCTTTCTACTTTTTTACATGTCCTTTCGGCATTGTTTATTATGCTGCCTGTATTTTATACCAATGTGGGCGTGTTATATTATATCGGGATTGCATTCTTTTGCGCTATGCTCATCTATCAACACATGCTGGTAAAACCTAACGACCTGAGCCGCGTAAATTTCGCCTTTATGACTACAAATGGCATTGCCAGCGTGGTGTTCGCGGTTCTATTTTTGTTGGATAGGACGTTTTTTTTGTAGTCAAAGTTTGTATAGTTTTATTGAGTATTGGAACCTGAACGGGTACTAAGGCTACACCTCCTCCCCGCACCAGGTTATTCAGCAAGTTCCTTCATTTTGCTTTTAATTTGCTCTGGCATGCCGTAACTAAAGGAAGTGGATATTTTTTGGTAAGCCTGTTTCCAAAATGGCGAGGAATTGCTGGCAAGCTGAATTTTATTTTCAGAGAGATAACGGGCTATTTTAAATACCTGGTGATAGGCATTGTAGCTGCTTTCGCTATTGTTAAAACTATTAATAAACCGTGGCTATTGCCACCGAAACTACCGAGTATTTAAAAAGCTCGATCATTTTTTCGATCCTGACATCGCCAACCGGGCTTTTTTTGATCAGCCTGAACGCAACTACCATACCTGCAAGGGTAATTATTATAAATATCCCATAAAGGATGAATGAAACTGTTCCTGTATTAGCCAACATAACTGTGATATTAAAAGGTTTATAATGAGTATTGTACAGAAAGGAAACTTAAAAAATTAGGCTTGTTTTGTGTAACCTTGAAAGTTATTGGAAGACTAAAATCATCATTTATTCTGAACGTTAGTTTGGTTGCAAAACTCCAGGCGTTTTCCTTTTCATCCTTGTATAAACCTCCTTTAGTATTAGTGTAACTTAAAATTGGCTTTATTTCAAAAACCGATTTACCGTTTTCATCAGGTATTATAATATTGGCGCTTAAATCGGTATTAAATATCTTTCGAGACAATTTAGCGGTTTGCATAGCCGTGTCGGTAGAAAGTGAGTAAGAGGGAGTTAATGACCACGCGATTTTTCTATTTTTATTAAGAAGACTATATAGCGTTAGCCCCCCTTTAATTGATACTTTTTTTGCCCAGCCACGCTCACCATCGTAATTTACGTTTGGACCAATAGTTAACAAAGGGCGGGTTTTAACCTCTTCCTTAAGGTCTGCAAACTGCTTGTCGGCAGCCTTGAACACTTCGGCTCCATTTATAAAACCCTCCTTCTTCAATGCCTTGCCCAATTCTTTGGGGATAAATACCTTTTCCGGCAATTCACTGGTCAGTAGCTTATCAATTGTTTCGCGCCATTCAGGATGAGAAATTTTTAACGCGGCAAGCACCGTAAGTAGTTTATTATAACCCAGTCCTTGATCTTCTACGTCGTAGGACTGCGACAACCTCTCGTAGTCACTTTTTTTCACTGAAACGTTATTAAGGATAGCATAGGTAAAACCCGCTGTCACACCACTATATTTAAATACACTCTCGTTAGGTGTGGCACTTAAATCTATCTCGAAGTTTCTTTGAAAAACATGGTTACGATAAATTGAATCAACATTCAATGAGGGACGGATTGCCGTTCTTAAACCAAATATGGTGGCTTTAAAAGTCAGCGCATCGCTCTCTGAACTAACGAAACTGCCCAGGGCGCTTATTCTCTTTGCAAAATTAAGTTTATCATCCTGGGCACGGCCTTTTTCTATTACAGCGGAAGCCTCTTCCAATGATGCGTTTACAAGCGAATCTTTTTTTTCGGCGGTTAATTTATTCTGTGCCGATACCCTTAAAGCGCCGGTCAAAACAAGCAGTATAATTAAGTACTTTTTCATATAACAAGGGTAAAAGGTTGACGAGGAGTTTCAAATTTATGCGGCACGGTGGGTTCTATCGCGCTGTACTCTCCTTCAACATTTAAAGTGAAGGTGCCTGTGGTATGGGCGGATACTATGATCTCATAACGCCCCTCATTCATGCTTAATGGCAGATGGAATGAGCCGGTGTAACTGTGAGAGAATGAATAATGGTCTGCCCCGGCAATAGTAATAAAAATGGCACCGCCTTCGGCATTTTCAACGCGGCCTGTGATAATGATCTTGTGCATATAGGTTAAGTTTTAATGTTGTGAATTTTATGCTAATTTAGAATGAGTTACGTCCTGACAACAGGGTGTTTTAACTGTATTTGTATGTTAAAATAACGGTTTTACAACGCAGGAGCTTTTTCCTGACGAATAGCTGATTTACAATTCGCAAGGCAATCTTCTCCATCGGTCAGGGTTTACAATCCTAACTATTTAAAAACTTCAAAATAATCTGCAACTTTATAGC
>CBFGNU010000208.1:0-7607 GCA_965650195.1 uncultured Mucilaginibacter sp.
CCTGGAAAAAGAGCTTGGCAAACCGGCCCGCGTAGTTAACGATGCCGATATGCAGGGCCTTGGCGTTACAGCAGGCAAAGGGCTTGAAATGGTTGTAACTTTGGGTACAGGCTTTGGTACTGCTTTAGTGCTTGATGGCGTATTGCTGCCTCACCTGGAAGTAGCGCACCACCCCATAACAAAAACAAAAGACTACGACGCCTATATGGGCGACGCAGAACTGGAGAAAATAGGAAAAAAGAAATGGAACCTAAGGATGAAACGTGTTTTCAAAACCTTAAAAACTGTGTTCAATTATGATCATTTATACATTGGCGGCGGTAATTCGCGTTTGCTTACTATAAAGCTGGATGATAATATGACCATAGTATCCAATAAAGACGGCATAAAAGGCGGTGCCAGGCTTTGGGCTACCGATGCAAAACCCAAATCATCAAAAAAGTAAATCACCTGACAATAAATAATAAAAAAAAGAAATGAGTTCAAATCAAAACATTGAAAAATTAGCCATAGATACCGTAAGGATATTATCGGCTGATGCTGTTCAGAAAGCCAATTCGGGCCACCCGGGTACCGCTATGGCGCTTGCACCTGTAGGCCACGTATTATGGAAAGAGTTTATCAACTTTAACCCTAAAAACCCTGATTGGGCTAACCGCGACAGGTTTATACTTTCTGCAGGTCACGCTTGTATTTTACAGTACAGCTTTTTACATCTGTTAGGTTATGATCTTTCTTTAGATGATATTAAAAACTTTCGTCAGCTGCACAGCAAAACTGCGGGCCACCCTGAATATGGTTTGGCTCCTGGTGTTGACGTTACAACCGGTCCGTTGGGCCAGGGCTTTGCCAATGGTGTTGGTTTTGCTATCGGTCAAAAACACTTAGCTGCCCGTTACAACAAACCAGGCTTTAACCTTTTTGATTACCACGTTTACGCTATCTGCTCAGACGGCGATTTAATGGAAGGTGTTACTGCCGAGGCTGCTTCATTAGCAGGCCACCTGGAGTTAGGCAACATCATTTATGTTTATGACGATAACAAGATCTCAATAGAAGGCAGCACAGACATTACTTTTAACGAAGATGTTGACGCGCGTTTCCGTTCATACGGCTGGCATGTACAGGCTGTTGAAGATGCGAATGATATTCACGCGTTACAACTGGCTTTAACTAACGCTAAGGCTGAAAAACAAAAACCATCATTGATCCGTGTTCGTTCATTGATCGCTTATGGTAGCCCTAACAAATCGGGTACTGCAGGTTCACACGGTTCACCACTGGGTGCAGACGAGATCAAGTTAGTTAAAGAATTCTTTGGTTTTGATACCGAAAAATCATTTAACGTACCTGCTGAAGTTACTGAATATTACGGTAAAATTGGTGCAAGAGGCATAGCCGTTGAAGAAAGCTGGAAAAAATTATTTGCTGATTACGCAGCTAAATTCCCTGAATTAGCAGCTGAGTACGAAGCAGCAGCCAAAGACGAATTACCGGCAGGCTGGTTAGATAAATTGCCTGTATTTGCCGGCGGCACTAAATTAGCTACCCGCCAGGCATCAGGCAAAGTGTTGAACGCTATTGCGGGCAGCTTCCCTAACCTGATAGGTGGTGCAGCAGATTTAGCTCCATCAACAGAAACTACTTTAAAAGAATCAACTTCATTTACATCAGAAGATCGTACAGGCCGTAACTTCCACTTCGGTATCCGCGAGCATGCTATGGGTTCTGCATTGAACGGTTTGGCATTGACCAAGGGTATTAAGCCTTTCGGTGCTACCTTCCTGATGTTCTCTGAGTACATGCGCCCGCCGATCCGTTTGGCAGCCATTATGAAGATCAGCCCGATATTTGTTTATACCCACGATAGTATAGGTTTGGGCGAGGATGGTACAACCCACCAGCCAATTGAGCAATTAGCTTCTTTGCGCTCTATCCCTAACGTAACAATTATCCGCCCGGCCGACGCTAACGAAACTGCACACGCATGGCGCGTTGCCGTTGAGAAAAAAGGTGGCCCAACTGTATTGATCTTCACCCGCCAGGCATTACCTGTTTTAGATCAGGATAAATATGCTAAGGCATCAAACCTTGAAAAAGGCGCTTACGTGCTTTCTGACGCTGAAAACGCTCAATTGATCTTGATCGCAACAGGCTCTGAAGTTGCATTGGCAATGGATACGCAAGCTAAGTTAGCCGAAGAAGGTATTGCTTCACGTGTGGTAAGTATGCCATCATGGGAGTTGTTTGAGAAACAAGACGCTGCTTACAAAGAAAGCGTGTTCCCTAAAACATTGAAAAAACGTTTAGCTATTGAAATGGCTTCACCAATGGGCTGGCATAAATATACTACAGACGAAGGTGATATTTTAGCCATGGAAACATTTGGCGAGTCGGCCCCGGCAGACGAATTGTACAAATACTTCGGCTTTACTGTTGATAACGCTGTGGCAAAAGCTAAAAAGCTTTTGTAGATATGAGTATTGAGATATGAGACGTGAGATTTCTTGTCTCACATCTCATATCTAACATCTCAAATCTCATAAAAAATGGATTGGAATAGCGACATACTAAAAAATCTGGCCTGGAACGCCACCATAAGCAATCGCGAAAGCAAGCAAAAGGTAGCTGATCAGATTGCCGCCAAGGTAAAAGATGGCGACATTATCGGCGTGGGTTCCGGTTCAACCTCGTACCTGGCGCTGCTGGCAATCGGTGAAAAAATAAAGGCCGAAAAACTGAACGTTCTGGCTATACCAACCTCGGTTGAAATTGCCCTAACATGTAGCAAACTGGGCATCCCAACAACTTCGCTGTTTGAGTACCGGCCCGACTGGTATTTTGATGGTGCAGATGAGGTTGACCCTAACAAGCACTTAATTAAAGGCCGTGGCGGTGCCATGTTTAAAGAGAAGCTGATAATGACAGCCAGCGCACGCAACTATATTATTGTTGATGACAGTAAATTAGTTGATAAAATAGGTTCAAAGTTCCCGGTTCCGGTTGAGGTTTTTCCATCAGCTTTAATGGTGGCAGAAGCCGGCCTTAAAAAGCTTGGCGCTACCGAAATTGTGTTACGCCCTGCTACAGGTAAAGATGGCCCTATCATATCAGAAAACGGCAACCTGATACTTGATGTAAGGTTTGAGCATATTGATGTTGACATGGAGTTTAAAATTAAATGCATTGCCGGTGTTATTGAAAGCGGACTTTTTCAGAACCAGCCCGCCGAGATATTAGTGGCGTAACAAATTAAAGTCATCTTTAAAGAAGATGACTTATGTAGCGCCATTGCGGTACGCTTATTGACGGTTTTATAAACCAATTGATTAAATAAAAACATAGTAAATAATGGAAAATAACGTAAAAAAAATACACAGTTTCGGCCAAAGCATATGGCTGGACTTTATTGACCGTGGCTTTATCGGCGACGGCAGATTAAAATCATTAATTGATAATGACGGTGTTAGAGGTGTAACTTCAAACCCTGCCATTTTTGAAAAAGCCATCAGCAGCAGCGATATGTACGATGGTGATATTGCCGAGCTATCTGACGGAAAAAGAACTACTGAAGAGGTTTTCTTCGGTTTAGCTATAAAAGACATTCAAACTGCTTGCGATCTGTTTAAAGACCTTTACGTAGAAAGCAATAAAGTTGATGGTTATGTATCTTTAGAGGTATCTCCGTTCTTAGCATTAAAAGGCGAAGAAACTTTTGAGCAAGCTAAATTGCTTTGGAAACAAGTTGACCGCGAAAACGTAATGATCAAGATCCCTGGAACACAACCGGGTTTAGATGCTATCCGCAAATCTATCGCGCAAGGCATCAACATTAACGTTACTTTATTGTTCGGTTTACCACGTTACGAAGAAGTAGCTAACGCCTACATCCAAGGCTTAGAAGAGCATTTGGCTGCCGGTCATAACATTTCGCACATATCATCAGTAGCGAGCTTCTTTTTGAGCCGTATTGATGTTTTGGTTGATCCGTTGTTAGACGCAAAAGGCTTAGGCGAATACAAAGGCGAGGTTGCTATCGCATCAGCAAAAAAAGCTTACGAAATTTACAAACGCGTATTCAGCGGCGAACGTTGGGAAAAATTAGCTGCCAAAGGCGCGCAGCCACAACGTTTACTTTGGGCAAGCACAAGCAGCAAAAACCCTGCGTTTAAAGACACAAAATATGTTGAGGCTTTGATCGGTCCGGATACTGTTGATACCGTTCCTTTGGAAACAATTGAAGCATTCCGTGATCATGGTGTTGCTGCAAATACTTTAGAGCAAGACCTGGATAAAGCAACAAAAATACTGGACGATTTAGCAGCTGCGGGTATTGATATCCATGCTTTAACCCAGCAATTAGAGGATGAAGGTGTTGAAAAATTCAACGCGCCGTTTGAAAAGCTATTGAACGCTATTGAAGCTCAAAAAAGCAAAGTTTAATTAGCCTCGCTAATGGAACAAAACAACCTTAAGATCCTCCTTTTTGATATCGGGGGCGTTATGCTTAGTAATGGCTGGGGAAATGAATCGCGTAAGCTGGCCTGTGAGAAATTCGGGCTGAGTTATGAAGAGGTAAACGAGCTGCACAATTTTATTTTTAATGTATATGAAATTGGCAGCATAACCCTTGATGAGTACCTGGACCGGGTGGTATTTACGCAATCCCGCGATTTTACGAAAGAGGATTTTAAGGCTTTTATTTATTCCAGATCTGTTGAGCTGCCAACACTACAGTGGCTCAAAGAATGGAAACGCGGCTGCGGCTTCCGGGTTATTTCTGTTAATAACGAGGGTAAAGAGCTGAATGATTACCGCGTAAAGAAATTTAAACTCCACGAGTTTTTTGACGCCTTTGTTTCATCGTGCGAAGTGCGGATGCGCAAACCCGATCCGGGTATATGGCAACTGGCCATGGGCATAGCGCAGGCATCACCTGATCAATGCGTTTATTTTGACGACAGGATAATGTTTGTTCACGCTGCGCAGCGGCTAGGCATACGTGCGTTTCAGCACACCGACCTGGAGTCAACAAAAAAAATACTACAACAACTAAAAGAAGAAAACAACAACAAGTAAAAATGAGCACACCAGAAAAATTTGATTTCGGTATGATCGGTTTAGGGGTAATGGGTCGCAACCTGCTGCTGAACATGGGAGATCATGGCGTGAAGGGAGCAGGATTTGATAAAGACGCATCTAAGGGCGAACAATTAGAAAAAGAAAGCACCAATGGCAACCTTAAGGGTTTTAGCGATATAAAGGAATTTGTAGCGAGCCTGAAAAGCCCACGCGCCATTATGATGCTGGTGCCTGCCGGTAAAATTGTTGATGATGTTATAGAAGAACTACTGCCGCTTATTGAAAAGGGAGACCTTGTTATTGATGGTGGCAATACTTATTACACAGATACAAACCGCCGTTTTGAATACCTTAACAGCAAGGGCATCCACTTTTTTGGCATGGGTGTATCGGGCGGTGAAGAAGGCGCTCGTCGTGGCCCGAGCATGATGCCGGGTGGTGACAAAGAAGCATACAATGTTGTAAAACCAATTTTTGAATCTATAGCAGCCAAAGTAGATGGCGAGCCTTGTGTTACTTATTGTGGCACAGGTTCGGCAGGTAACTTTGTTAAAATGGTGCATAACGGTATTGAATACGGTGTAATGCAATTATTGGCAGAAACGTACGAGATACTGAAAAAAGGTTTGGGCCTGGATAACCAAGCTATTGAAAAAATATTTACCGAATGGAACGAGGGTAGGTTAAAATCATTCCTGGTTGAAGTTACCCGCGACATTTTTCGATACAAAGCACCGGGTGCAGATCATTTGTTATTAGATGATATTAAAGACGAGGCCCGTGCAAAAGGTACCGGTAAATGGACATCACAAGTAGCAATGGACCTGCAGGCACCAATGCCTACCATAGATTCATCTGTTGCCATGCGCGATCTGTCTAAATACAAAGCATTGCGCGTAAAAGCCGAGCATTTGTATGGCGGGGATAAACTTAAACTGGATGTTGACACCACCGAGTTTATTGCGGCTTTAGAGCAGGCTTTCTATTTCAACATGATAATTACCTACTCGCAAGGTATACATATGTTAACCCGCGCATCTACTGAGTTTAACTATGGTTTAAACCTTGCCGAGATATCTAAAATATGGAGAGGCGGCTGTATAATAAGGTCTATCTTCCTGAATGATATTTATAACGCGTTTAATGCTAACCCTGAGCTATCTCATCTATTATTAGATGCCGGTGTTGCAAACGAAGTAAAGGGAGCCGTAGGCGGTGCCCGTACCGTGGTATCAAAAATTACCGCGGCAGGTATAAGCGCGCCATGTTACGCGGCATCATTAAGCTATTTTGATGCTTTCCGTAGCGGCCGTATGCCATCAAACCTGATACAGGCACAACGCGATTATTTTGGCGCGCATACTTACGAATTGATAGGCAAGGAAGGAACCTTCCATACCCAATGGGTGCCTAAAAATTAATTATCAATAAGAAATAATTATAAAATTATGTCTTCAAAAGCAACGTCAGACCCTACTATATTTATCATTTTTGGTGGCACAGGCGACCTTAACGCACGCAAACTGGCTCCCGCACTCTATAACTTGTTTTTAGATGGCTGGATGCCTAAAAAGTTCTCAATAATCGGCACCGGTCGTACCAAAATG
Source organism: uncultured Mucilaginibacter sp. (assembly GCA_965650195.1). Classification (GTDB taxonomy): domain Bacteria; phylum Bacteroidota; class Bacteroidia; order Sphingobacteriales; family Sphingobacteriaceae; genus Mucilaginibacter. The sequence goes on from CBFGNU010000208.1 coordinate 6,690, forward strand.
ACCGACGAGGAATTCAGAACAAAATTACTGGAAGATATCAACGAGTTTTCGCGCAGCGGCAAAGCTGTTCAGGCAAAATGGGATGAGTTTATAAAAAATGTTTATTACCAGGTTTCGGACGCTAAAGACGCTGAAACGTATAAAGAATTTGGTAAACGTATTGACGCCCATAACGCCGAGTGGAAAACTAAAGCCAATGTAATTTACTACCTGGCTGTAGCGCCTGAGTTTTTCCCGATCATCGCCACTAACATTGCCAAAGCCAAACTGGCCGAGGACAAGAAACGTGTACGCGTGGTAATTGAAAAACCTTTTGGCCACGATCTGGAATCGGCACAGGAGCTGAACAAATTAATTTCAAGCCTATATGATGATTGTCAGATCTACCTGATAGACCATTATTTAGGAAAAGAAACTGTGCAGAACATTATGGCCTTCCGTTTTGCCAACTCCATACTGGAGCCAATATGGAACCGTAATTTTATTGAGCACGTTCAAATATCCGTTACCGAGCAATTAGGCGTGGCAGATCGCGGTCCTTACTATGAAGGATCCGGCGCTTTGCGCGACATGATCCAGAATCACCTGTTGCAGTTGCTTTGCTTTGTAGCAATGGAACCACCCAATAGCTTTAAAGCAGAAGAGTTGCGTAACCGCAAGGTTGATGTATTAAAAGCGATGCGTCCGTTTACGCCTGAGGATGTGCGTATGTCTGCCGTTAGGGGCCAGTATGGACCTGGCTGGATACAGAGTGAAGAAGTACCGGGGTACCGCCAGGAGAGCAAGGTTGATCCGAACTCAAACACCGAGACCTTTGCGGCCATAAAATTCTTTGTAGACAACTGGCGCTGGCACGGCGTACCGTTTTATGTACGTACCGGTAAACGCATGCACCAAACCGCCTCAACTATAACTATA
>CBFGNU010000209.1:0-7578 GCA_965650195.1 uncultured Mucilaginibacter sp.
ATGATCATGCCAGTAAACAATATAATAAAAAACAGGGATATTATTGTAGTTGGCCAGCAACCATGGGACGTTGAAATTGGCAGCAACTGCAAAAACCTGGCATTGGAATTTAGCAGGCACAATCGTGTATTATACGTTAATTCTCCGTTAGATCGTATCACCAAATTAAAGAACGCCGCTGACCCTAAAGTTAAACAACGCATTGATGTAATTAACGGCCGAACCGAAAGCCTTATTGAAATCAAAGAAAACCTTTGGAATCTTTACCCCGATGAAATTATTGAGTCTATTAACTGGATAAAAAACGACTTCTTTTATAACATCCTCAATAAAATAAATAATAAACGCTTTGCACGTTCAATAGATAAAGCTGCCAAGCGACTTGGATTTAAAAATTACATCCTTTTTAACGATAACGACATTTTCCGTTGTTTTTATTTGAAGGAGTTGCTTAAGCCGGCTGTAAGCATTTACTATTCGCGTGATTACCTGCTTTTTGTTGACTACTGGAAACTGCACGGCGTAAAAATGGAGCCCGAGATAATCAAGAAGAGTGATCTATGTGTGGCTAACTCTACTTATCTGGCATCTTATTGTAAACAGTATAATCCTAACTCGCATTATGTTGGCCAGGGTTGTGACCTTGAAATCTTTACCGCTAAACAAGCGTTGGCTATTCCTTCCGATATGGAGCCCATAAACAAACCTGTTATTGGTTACGTTGGCGCTTTGCAAAGCATACGGCTGGATATGGAATTGTTGGAATATATTGCCAAAACACAACCCGAATGGAGCATAGTGTTAGTCGGCCCCGAAGACGAACAGTTTAAAGTGAGCAATCTGCATCAAATTAAAAACATTCATTTCCTTGGCAGCAAAGATCCTTCTACCCTGCCGTCGTATATTAATTCCTTTGATGTTTGTTTAAATCCGCAACTCATAAATCAGGTGACTATTGGCAACTATCCCCGAAAAATTGATGAATATCTGGCTATGGGTAAACCCACAGTTGCCACACATACCGAGGCTATGAGTGTATTTGAAGATCATACTTATTTAGGTACTACTAAGGAAGACTATGTTAAGTTGATCGAAAAAGCTTTAGCTGAAGACAGTGATGAGAAACGGCAGGAACGCATAAACTTTGCCACCACCCACACCTGGGAAAACAATGTTAAGGAGATTTATAAAGCGATTCACTTAACGGAAAAGACAGCTTAGAAAACTTCCCCTGTTATTTATGCGTTTTAAAAGTCAGGTAGTCGAAAGTGTGCTTTACGTTTCTGTAAATGGCCCTCGCAAAGCTTATCAATGGGTTATCGCTTTGACGCAGATCGCTGCGTTTCATGGTACTTGGTTCGTCTTCGGAGTTTAGTTGATCAAATAAACCTTTAGGGTCATCGTATATCATAGCCTTCCCTTTATTTTTGTTAAAAGACATGGCCATAGTAAATTCCGTTTTATCACCTTTTATACCTTCGGGATATCTGCCGAATCTTTCAAAGAAATTGCTTCTGCGCAAGTGTGGATGGTCACTATAAACATGGAACTTACGGTATCCGGGATACCATATTTTGAAGATCATTTCTGAAAATCCGTTTTTGTACGGCTTTAGGTATGGGTATTTAAAATAGGCATAAAACCTAACCAAATCAACGTCCCTTCGCTCTTCCATAATTGCCAAAGCGTTTTCCAAATGCTTTTTATAACCCGGAAACGGATCAAAATCCTCCTGCACGTAAAGCGTATAAGGCGTTTTAACGGCATCTTGCCCTTTATTGATGTTGTTACCCAGTCCCGCGTTTTTTGGCGTTGTAACAAGGCGGAAATGGTATTTATTAATAATCGATTTAAGGTGATCCAAATGTTCGGGTTTACTACCATCATCAGATACCACAATATCGCCAAAACTGATCTGCTGCGCTTCAAACGCCTTTAGCAAACGCTCCAGCGACTGGCTGCGATTATAATGCGTAACCAATAAAGTAATTGCACTAAACGGTGTAGCGGCCATATCTATTTTTTTACAGGTTTTGTGAATAGCACCTGGTAAGTATTCTTAAGCAGTTTATATTGCAGGTACAACGCCCTAAGTGTTAAGGCTATAGGATTTTTGCTTTCGCGCCAGCCTGCACGGTTCATGGTACTTGGCTCATCCGGCGAATTTTTTTGCCAGAACATGGCGTTAAAGTCGTCAAAGAAAATGCCCTTGCCTTTATTTTGGATAAACGATATGGCCATGCCAAATTCGGTCAGGTCACCTTTTATACCTTCGGGATACCTGCCGAATTTTTCAAAAAAAGTTGTGCGACGCAGGTGTGGATGATCGCTGTAAACGTAAAATTTTAAATGATCATTGGCCAGCGGCGATATGCTGAATTTCATTTCAGAAAAACCTTTTCCATAAGGCTTTGTGTATGGATACTTAAAGTAAGCATAAAATCGGGCGAGGTCAAGGTTCGGGTCGCTTTTCATAAAGCTCAGCGCATCAGTAAAATGTTCAGCAAAGGCTGTTTTAGGCTCAAAGTCCTCTTGTACGTACAGCGTGTAAGGTGTTTTTACAGCATCCTGGCCTTTGTTTATATTATTACCATGCCCGGCATTTTTCGACGTGGTGATCAAACGAAAATTTAACTCCTTTTCTACTGCCTTTAGCCTGTTCAGGTTTTCGGGCTTACTGCCATCATCAGAAACCACAATGTCCTCAAAGGCAATGTTAAGCGCTTTAAATGCATTCAGCAAGCGTTCTAACGACTTGCTCCGGTTATAATGGGTAACCAATAAAGTAACACCTTCAAAATAGGTTTTATCCTGGCTCATGTATGAACAAAATTCGTTTGAATACCGTTTAACAGGATAAATTCTTTATCCTTGTTCAGCGTAATTTTACGAAAAGATGTTAAAAAAAGTTCTTAATCTTATCCGTAATAAGCATTTTTTATCCTTAGCGGGCAATATAATCATGTCTGGCCTTGGTTTGGTAACCATGACGCTTATTTATCGCTCGCTTCCGATAGTACAAACCGGCACCTGGGTGTTCTTCCTTTCTAACCTGATATTTGTTGATTCAATAAGATCCGGCCTTTTAACAACTGCTTTTATAAAATTTTACGCCGGATCAAGCGAAGAACGTACTGCAGAGGTTGCTGGATCGGCCTGGTTTATTGGTATGGCTGTTACTGGTATATTAGCATTGGCAAGCTTGTGCTCCTACCCTTTTTTAGATCTGATAAAAGATGATGGACTAAGGTTGTTCTTTAAGTTTTCGGGCTTATATTATATTATTTCGTTACCGTGGTTCCTGGCTACCTGTGTGGCACAAGGCGAACAGAAATTTGACAGGTTGTTATACATCAGATTGTGTAACCAAGGTAGCTACGTGGTTTTTATTACAGTATTACTTATAATTGGAAAGGCAAGCATATCTACCGTGTTAGCATCTTACTTAACATCAAGCACACTTACTACCTTATTTGTGTTGATTAAGGGTTGGTCGCGTATAAGTGCTTTTAGTAAGCGCACGCGTACCGGCATATTAGAGATGTACCACTTCGGTAAATTTTCTGTAGGGGCATCGTTGGGCGCTAACATGTTTACTTTTTCTGACAGTCAGATCATCAATTACATGTTGGGTGCGCCTGCGTTGGCTATTTATAATTTGGGACAAACTCTGATGCAACTGGTTGAAATACCTCTACGCAGCTTTGCCGCTACGGGTATGCCTGAACTATCCACGGCTTATAATCAGGGCAACCGTGAGTTGGTGATACACACCATGAAAAGATATGCCGGTATGTTGGCCGTAGTGCTGATACCGATAGTAATTATTGGCTGTGCAGCGGCAGATCTGCCCATTTACATTATTGGCGGCGGCAAATATTTAGGAACTGAAGCCGCTAATGTTTTCCGATTGTTTTTAACGTTTGCTATTATTTTTCCGCCTGACAGGTTTTTTGCACTGACATTAGATGTGATCCACCAGCCCAAGATCAACTTTTATAAAGTATGGATAATGCTGGTTGTTAATATAGCTACCGACTTTTTAGGAATTTATATAACAGGCAGCGTGTACGGCATTGCCATTGCTACCTTTTTCCCTATTTTAACAGGTACCATTATTGGTTACTGGGCGCTTAATAGATATAGCAAATTTACCTATTGGAGTATATTTAAAACTGGCTTTGATGAGATAAAGGTGTTTGTAAATGGGCACTTGAAAAAGAAAGCTGCAAGTGCATAATATCACTTAAATTTAAAAAACACTTTGAAAATCCTTTCAAAAATTACATCGTTTGCGCAAAACGAATATTATTATGATATTTAAAAAGTAATCCTAACCAATTATATTATAATGAAATACACAAACAAAACCGGCTTCGCAAAAGCGGCCTTTACGGTTATAGCCTGCTTAAGCATGTGCATTGCCGCGGTTGCTCAGCCAAATCCCAACCCACCACCTGTGTTCAAGTCGAACGAGGTGAGCAAAGACAACATGGTTACGCTGCGATTTAACGCGCCAAAAGCTACTGATGTAAAAGTGAGCACTCAAATGGCCAAAGGGCCGCAAACTATGACCAAAAACAGCACCGGAATTTGGGAAGTTACTTTTGGCCCTGTAAAGCCGGATATGTACCCTTATGCTTTTGTAGTTGATGGTGTGCAGGTTGCTGACCCGGGAAACAGCGCGATATTTCCTAATGAAGGTTTTCAAAACAGTGTGCTTGAGGTGCCGGGCCCTACTCCATTGGTTCACGCTATTAAAAATGTGCCGCATGGTACGCTATCTTACCGTTATTACAATTCGCCAGAATTAGGTACGCGCCCTGTTGTGGTTTACACGCCACCGGGATATGAAGCTAATCCAACAAAAAAATATCCGGTTTTATACTTGCTACATGGAACTACAGACACAGAAGAAACATGGACAAAAGTAGGTCGTGCCAACATTATATTGGACAATCTTATTAGCGAAGGCAAGGCACTACCCATGATAATTGTTATGCCTTATGGTCGCGCCTATCCTGTAATAAACAAGGGGTCCAGTAGCTTGCGCGATTGGCCCAACCTGCAGGAGTTTAAAAAAGATTTCTTTAATAACCTGATGCCTTTTGTTGAGAAGAGCTATCGCACCAAGAATGAAAAAGATAGTCGCGCTATAGCAGGTTTCTCAGGCGGTGGCGGTACTACGCTTTATTTTGGTTTGAATAATTTGGATAAGTTTAGCTATGTGTGCGGTTTTGCTCCCGGTATGCTCAAAAATGAGATTGACCGCAATAACGCGGGCGCTTTTGTTAATCCTGCAAATACTAACAAACAATTAAAATTATTTTGGATGGGCGTTGGCAAAGAAGACCCTTTATATGCGGTAATAACAAATGATTACATGCCGGTATTAGATGCGAAAAAGATCACATATGAATCCCTGATCTCGGAAGGTGGTCATACCTGGATGAATTGTAAATTGTATCTAAGTACCATCGCTCAGAAAATCTTTAAATAATACACACATATAAACAAAGCCAAACAAGTTATGAGAAGAATATTATTAGTCTGTTTTTTGTTTGCTACTCAATTTGTAAATGCCCAAGGTGTTGGCAAAACCCAAACCCTGTTTAATGGCACCGACCTTAAAGGTTGGTATACTTTTCTTACCAGTAAAGGAAAAAACAATGATCCTGAAAAGGTATTCAGCGTAAGCGATAAAATGCTGCATATCACCGGGCAGGAATTTGGGTACATGAGTACTGAAAAATCTTATAAAGATTTTCATTTGGTGGTTGAGTTTAAGTGGGGAACAAAAAAGTATCCGCCAAGGGATGCTGACACAACAAAACGTGATAATGGTATATGTTTTTTTGTACCTGCCGGTGACAAAGATGTGGTATGGCCAAAATCTATTGAGTGCCAGATACAGGAAGGTGATGTAGGCGATATGTGGTTGATTGGGTATACCACCGTAGTTATGGACGGTAAGCGCACAACACCTAAGGACTATAACCGGGTACAAAAGAAAAAGGATGGAGAAAAACCAACCGGCGAATGGAACCGCGTAGAAGTGATAGCCAATAAAGGCAAGATTACCTATATTGTTAACGGTATTGTTGTGAATGAAGCCGAATCACCCTCAGTAAGTGAAGGAAAAATACTGGTTCAATCTGAAGGGGCCGAAATTTTTTACAGAAAAATTGAGATTACCGAACTGTAAAAGTTTCAATATAACCATCAACAAAACAATAAGAACGGCATCCTTTGGATGCCGTTCTTATTTTAAAGATAGTGACGACCAGCCTCACAATTGGTTAGATTCTTGCATTGTATATTGCATGAAAAAGCTTGCCATACTTTTGTGCGTATTATTTGTAGCCTGTAGTGGCGACAAACCCGGGCGAAACTATAACAGGCATGATGCCTCTGTTATAATTAAAGACACGACCATTGCGCCAATTGTACAAAAAACGTCAGATCCTGTAGCACTTATCAGACAGCAGGTTGAACACATAAACACCGCCAAAATTACGACTGAGCACATTGAATTTATGTGCGATGAAAAGACAAAAGTTGACTATTACTATGAGAATAAAGTTCCTGTTAAAATAGCTGTTGATTTTGGCTGGGTGGGTGATGCTCATGCCAAGGAAGACTATTATTTTAACCGGAGTAAACTGATCTTCGTTTACCAATTTACAGAAGGTGGCGCAGCTTGCGAAGGCTGTATTAAAACCAATGAGTACCGCTCCTATGTAAGCAACGATAAAGTAGTTAAGTATCTGAAAAACAAAGACGACGCGCAATGCAAAAGATGTGAATTTGGGCAGCTCTCCGAACCATATCAGCTTTTAATGACGTCAACTGCTGCTGAAGCCAGGAAGATTTTGTGCAAGTAGCAATGCCCCTTACACGTGCACTGTTGCAGAAATATATACAACACTTTGCAACACTTGCAACAGTATTTTTTTTAACCACTTGGTTGTTAAATAATTATATTTATTAGATGTCTGAATATGCAACACCTTGCAACACCACCGACTTCTGCGGGTAATTTATTATCTTAGTGATAAATGAAATCAACAACAGTAATTCTACTTATGCTGGCAACTTTATTAAATTTCTTTGGGTGCGCCCCAAAAAGCAAAGACGAAAAACTAAATGAGGAGTCATTGAAAGAGTTCTCAGACGACATGAAAGCATTTAGTAACCGTCCCATTTATAAAAAATTAACTATAGAAATAATAGATAAAACTCCTGATAGTACTTTGTTGCAAGTTATTTTCGACAACTTAATTGAAAAACTCCCTAAAGACTACAAAAAAGAATTTGAAACTGTCATGTCGTGGAACGAGCCACGCAAAACAATTTATATGATTTGGCAGTTGGAAGCCGAGGTAAATAATGGAGGATATAATCAGTTTTATTTTAACTCCAGCGGCCAGTACTATAATTATATACCTACAGCGTTAAAAGTAGTTGGAGCTGTGAAATTTGCAGACTTAACAAAGAAAGCGAATGAAACTTATTCAAAAGAAAACAAAAAAATAACTGAACATCAAGACGGAACCATGGAAGGATTTAGCAAATCTT
>CBFGNU010000210.1:0-7494 GCA_965650195.1 uncultured Mucilaginibacter sp.
GGAAATAGAAACGGTTACCGGTGGTGCCGGCGGCGCGTGCCGCCCACAACTATCGCCTGATGGTAAGTTAATGGCCTTTGTAAGGCGTACAAAGTTGAAGTCGGTATTGTTTCTTCGCAACTTGGAAACTGCCGAGGAATGGCCGGTTTATGATGACCTGTCTCACGACCAGCAGGAAACATGGGCAATTTTTGGCACCTACCCTAACTTTAACTGGACGCCGGATGGCAGACACATCATATTTTATGCTAAAGGGAAAATATGGAACCTGGATATAGATGCGGTTACCGCATCGCAGATCCCGTTTGAGGTAACATCTACCCAAACTATAACAGACGCGCTGCATTTTCCGCAGAAGGTGTACCAGGAAGAGTTTACGCCGAAAATGATAAGGCAGCTTACTACTTCGCCTGATGGTAAATTCGTGGCGTTTAACGCTGCAGGGTACATCTATATAAAGGAACTACCAAAAGGCGAACCTGTAAGAATAGATACTTTAAAGGATTTTCAATATGACCCGGCGTTTAGTCCGGATGGCAAGTCGTTGGTGTATGTATCCTGGAGCGATGAACTAAAGGGAGCAATAAACAGCATTGACCTGGCCACCAAACAGGTAACGCGCATTACCACCGAGAAAGGCTTTTACTATAACCCAATCTTCTCTAACAAAGGCGACAAGATCATCTACCGTAAAGGCGCTGGTAACAATGTTTTGGGTTTTGCCTTTGGTAGCAATCCGGGTATTTACATTATTCCTGCTGTAGGTGGTCAACCACAGTTAGTAAGCAAGGTGGGAATAGACGCGCAGTTTTCTGCAGATGACAGTAAAATATACTATCAGACCACCGATAACGGCAATAAGGTTTTTAAGGTAATGGATATTACAGGCGCTCATATACAAACCCTGTATACCTCTAAATACGCAACCCAGTTCGCGCCGAGCCCGGATGGCAAGTGGATGGCTTTTACTGAGCTGTTTAACTGCTACTTAACACCTATGGTGAACACAGGCAGCCCGCAGGAACTATCGGCTAACAACAAGGCACTGCCGTTAAACAAGCTTACCCGAGACGCCGGCACATACATCCATTGGAGCAAGGATAGCCAAAAGCTGATGTGGACGCTGGGGCCAAAGTATTTTACACGCGATATAAGGAACGCTTTCTCTTTTGCGGAGGGCGGAACCGACAAAACTCCTCCAATCGATACCATCGGCGTTGATATAGGCCTTAAACTTAAAACAGATGTACCACAGAGCAAGATAGCCTTTACCAATGCACGCATTATTACCATGAAGGGCGATGAGGTGATTGAGAACGGTATCATCCTGATAGATCAGAACAAGATAGCGGCTGTTGGTAAAGCTGCCGAGGTACAGGTGCCGGAGGATGCCAAAGTATATGACGTAGCCGGTAAGACTATTATGCCGGGCCTGGTAGATGTGCACGCGCATTTAAATCCAAGTCCTGACGGTATAAGCCCACAGCAGGACTGGAACTATTACTCCAACCTGGCTTATGGTGTAACAACCGCTCACGACCCATCAAGCAATACAGAAATGGCCCTTAGTCAATCTGAAATGTTAAAGGCGGGCAATATGGTGGGCCCACGTGTTTACACAACAGGAACGATCTTATACGGCGCCGACGGCGATTTTAAAGCAGTGATAAACAACCTGGATGATGCGCTCTCTCATCTGCGCAGACTGAAGGCGGTTGGGGCGTTTTCTGTAAAGAGCTATAATCAGCCGCGCCGAGAGCAGCGGCAGCAGGTAATTGAGGCGGCCCGCTTGCTGCAACTGGAAGTAGTGCCAGAGGGCGGTTCAACCTACTTTACTAACATGAACATGATACTGGATGGCCATACCGGCATTGAACATAACATACCCGTCTGGCCGGTTTATAAGGACGTTAAGAGCCTTTGGAACAGCAGTAAAACCGGTTATACCCCTACCCTTATTGTAGCATACGGCACCCAATTTGGCGAGAACTACTGGTATGACCGTACCGAGGTTTGGAAGAACGATAAGCTGCTCAACTACGTTCCGTCATCTATAGTTGACTCCCGCTCGCGCAGGCGAACAATCTCTGAGTACGGCGATTATGGACATATTGAGGTATCAAAGTATGTTAAGCAGATAAGCGATGGCGGCACTAAAATAAACCTGGGTTCGCATGGGCAATTGCAGGGTTTGGGTGCCCATTGGGAAATGTGGATGCTGGGCCAGGGGGGCATGTCGCCTATGCAGGTGCTGCGGAGCGCTACCATTAACGGGGCAGCGTATTTGGGCATGGATAAAGAGATCGGATCATTAGAAAAAGGCAAACTGGCCGACCTGGTCATCATGAACCAAAACCCATTGGACGACATCCGGAACAGCGATAACATTAAATATGTTATGGTTAACGGGCGGTTGTATGATGCTGATACGATGAACGAGACCGGCAGCGGCAGCAAACTACGCATGAACTTTTGGTGGCAACAAAGCCATGGCAGCGGTATTGTGCTGCCTGTGAACAATACAGAGACCTATCAATTTACCAGCGACAGCAGTGATTAAATGGGGTGATCCAAAATAAATGCGTTACCAAAAAATTAAAAAGTCAATTTATTGATTATTTGACATTTAACAATATTAAGTGAAACTACTTATTCGTCAGTAAAATTAGCTGTAAATGTCTGTAAGTAACTGATTATAAGAATATTGAAAAAATCCAAAAATGGCGTTTTTTTGCCAATTTTTGGATCACTTTGGATCAATTTGCAACAGTTTGGATCACCCCTTTTTAATTGGATTTAACCCGCTAAAACCAACTATTTAGCTAAAGTATACTCGCCTGATACATTGGTATCGTTCATGGTTTCGCGTAATCTGTAGGACTTTTCTGACTGCATTATCCTATTCATCATTTCTGTTATCCGTGCATTCTCTGCCGCGTTTTCAACTTCTTTACCATTCATAACTACTTTCATGTTGTTTAATGATGCCGCGTTAGCCTGCAAAGTGTAGTTTATAACGCCTTTTTCGTTGATAAATGACTTTAAATATTTTAGCGGAATAGCTATTTCGCAGGTATAAGTTTTTCTATCACTCAAGTAATTTGCTATCGATATCCCATATTCGTTATACACAGAAATAACATCCTCTTTAACGCCGTTCAGATTTTTTACGCTGATGGTTTTAAGCGCCGCAACCATGGCCGCGTTTATCGCTTTAAAATCAGTAGTAATGGTATCTTTCATTAATTCACGAATCGCCATCATGTTGTTTTTGGGGATTGCAAATGCAGTTACAACGCAGCGTGCGTTTTTATCGGTGTTGCCAACATTGCTAAAAAATAGACTCACGCCGCCACTATACATTTTATCCCTTGCCACGGCGCTTTCAGCTTTTAAAATCAGATAAAGGTTTTGATCATCGTTGGCCAAAGTATAAAATAGATCTGTGGCGGTGTTGTAGGCCTTAAAGTCGCCCCACTCCCCAATCTTGCCATCTATTTTTACATTAGCGGGTGCTTTAAAGCTCCCCTCCTGTTTATTGGGTAATTTTTGGGCGTAAGCACCTTGCAGTGTCAGTGCAGCTAAACAGCACAAAATCATGTTTTTCATAGTAATAGAATTTAGGTAAGTAATAATTTTTAATTGAACTAAAGAGCAAGTGTGTACGTCCCACTCACATCGCCCGGCGCGGCTATCATTTGCATATCTATCATTGCAGGCCAGGGATTACCGGCCGAAGGTTTATCAGGAGAGGACATCCGCGTTCCGCCATTAATTTGTTCAAAAAACACGCCCTCTGCATAAGCCGACCCATTTAGCTTGATATTGTAACTCAACACACCGCCCTTAGCTACCAGTTTATTTAAATACTTTAAAGGCAGCGCTAATTCATATGTGTAAGCTAATGGATTATCAAATGATCCGGCAGCCATTATTCCTTCTTCATTGTAAATAGATATCAAGGTATCGCCGATGGCTTTAATTCCGGTTAATTTAATTTGCTTTGCATTTTTTACAAACTCTTTATTGGATGCTAAAACAAAGGAATCTACCGCAGCGGTTCTCGCAATAATTGCTGCTCTGTTTCTCAGGTTTATAGCGGGCATCGCTTTCCGGTCAAACAGCGGGTAAGTTACTGTTGTACCCCCCTTTACCGCGTCGCCTCCTGCGGCACTTACAGAGAACGTTATACTCCCTGCAATTATCTTCCGGATGGCCACCCCATCAGTAACTTTAATCACCAGATACAGGTTCTTATCATCATTGGCAATTGTATAATATACTTCGATAGCGCTGTTGTAAGCCTTAAAATCTCCCCACTCTGTAGCCTTGCCATCAATTTTTACGTTTGCAGGTGCTTTTAAGCTTACCTCCTGCTTGTTGGGCAGTTTTTGTGCATTAGCGGTTACACAGGCTACTGTTGTAATCAACAATAAGATAACTTTTTTCATGATAAGGTTTAGGTTGTGCGTAATAGTCAAAAATAGTTTAGCTTTTAAAGATCACAACGCTTTACTAGGCTTTGGCAGATTATACGTGTACATTTCTTTAAAACTATTTATCATATTCAATTTCGGCGGTTCAAAACCTTTAATAATTGCCTCCTGTTCTGCTTTGTCAGTTATCATCTTTGAACCTCTGTAAAACTCTAAATGCGCTGCCACCTTGTTTTCTTCGCGATTAAATGCGGCGACACCTAATAATTGGCCCTTTTTTACTTCTTGTCCTTTAGAAACATTAAGATTTTTAAGATTTGAATACACCGCGAAGACCTCGCCGTTCTTTATTGCTACCAGGTTTGTGCCTAAAATCTCCTGAACAGATATCACCGTTCCTGAAAAAGATGCAGCTACAAGTGAATCATTCAGGTTTTTGTACCCTGTCTTTAATGTAGGAGCATTGTTTAACAGGTCTTTTTTCATATCGATATCGATATTGTTAGGAATAAACTCTTTTCCGTCTACTAATATCCTTGGTGTGTTAGTAATAACTTTTACTTTATCTTTAATTTCTGTGGGAATGAATTCTTTTCCGTCTACTAATATCCTTGGTGTGTTAGTGGCGTTTTTATTTATAATTTCTGTAGGAAGTGAATTTATAGCTTGCGATACATTATACTCTTTTCCGTTTATTAATACCCTTTTTACCGGTTGGTTGTTAACCCACATAGAGCCATCTGATCTTACTTCCATGCCAGGCATCTTTGCAATCAATCTATTTAAAGCTCCTGAGTTGTTGCCAACAGTATCTTTTCCCTCCTGTCCAGTTTCCCCGCCTGCTTTTTTTGTATCGTCGGTGGGGTTGTTATTGCTGCCTTTTAATTGAAATACGCCGCTTGAAGGATTTTTAGGGCCGTAAGATGAGGAAAAAGAGGATGTTTTCTTCTTAATGCCGCCTACAGTAAATCCAAAAACTCTGCGGCCAAAATAATCGCTACTACCCCCCGTGATTAAAGCAGGTTTACGCATCACCGTTTTATTAATTCCATTATTACCCGGTGCAATGGCTCCTGTTTTAACAGGCGTATTGGTCACTTTTGAAGTACCACCAGGCGAAAATTCAAAAATAGCATTATACCCGTCTACTTTAAATCCACGATCCTTAAGATCCTTTGTCGGGCCTACGCTTACACCTATTGACGGACCATAGCTGGCCTTATCAACCGGAAACAAACGCTTAAAATCTCTTTCGTTATACAGCTTGCCATTTATTATAACGGCTACTTTTCCGTTAACAGGCGTCCAGGCGCCCGCGGTACCACCAACCGTGCGGTGTAAACGTACCATATCATATTTGCTTCCATCCTCTTTAGTTAAAGTTACGCGGGAAAAGAATTTGCCTTTAGCCGCCGCCAATTTTAAAAGATTCTCCCTTTCTAGCTTTGTGAGATAATTTATTTGTCCATTTCGGGTTTTGATCACCACGACACCGTCTTTTCCTTTCTCGCCATATTCCCCGTTACCGTCGTTAGCAGAGAATGAACTCAACCCACTTAAATCGCGATCACTTATTTTGTATAAAATATCTTTGCTATACTCTTTCCCGTCAATTAACACAAGGGGGTTAGCACCCATCCGTTCCAGGCCATCAATAATGCTCACTTTGCCGGTATCTGTTTTAACCACCTCGTAAAACCTGTTAAACCATTCCGGGTTTTTTATGCCGTAGTCTTTTATATCTGTAGAAATAGCAACCCAATCCTTTATGTTGTAGGTTTTATCACCTGTTTTTACCTCGTGAATAAAGCGGAGCGTAACGTGGTCGCCCTCTTCAATTTTTCTCAGATCGGGCGCGTTCGGTTTAAAACTCAGGTTAAACTTGTAACCATTCACTCTTTCAAAAACAGCGGTTTTCCACTTACCGTTTGGATATTTGGTGATGTTGCTTATCTGTCCCTCTGCAAATCGTACTTTGTTGGCTTCATATAAAAATGGGTAAACGGGTATTTTATCAGCCTCAGCTAACCGGAATATTTCTTTACCATTCTTAATCACATAAGCGGGGGTTATAGTAACCGGCCTATCCTGACTTACACCTCCACCAAAAACTTTTATATTAACTTCATCGCCTTTGTTTAACTGGCTATTAAGCTGTTTTTCCTGTCCGTACCAGCTAAGTAACAAAAACTCATTGCCACTGCTTTTTTCTTTAACCGTTTTGCCTGTAAATCTGCCTTCCTTATTGCTGTAGTCGCCCAAAACAGTTACAGTTATTACCTTTCCTTGCACCGATCCAGATAAGGCCATTTTTTTCTTTCCTTCCGGCGATGCCATATATGCCTGCATCTTTGCCATGCTCTCGTCATCCGCCTTTATCTGGGCGGCGGTACGTTTTGTTTTTTGCCGGTACTTTACGGTTGCGGTGCTATCTAAAAGTTCAGCCTTAGCCTGCTTTTTAGTTTTGGCAGAATCTTCATTTTTTAACCGGGCAAAAGCCAGGCAGCTTATCAATACCACGGGTACAATAAGCAAGTAAATAATTCTCTTCATGCGATTGGTAGGTTTAGTAAATAACATGGCAATGCGTTTTTTAAGCGGCACCATACTAAAGTTGTGGTAAAGCGTGCCTTGCCTGGCTACCGATAAATGAAACAGCAGCTCCGCATATTTATTTCTGTCGGTTGAGTTGCTTACGGCAAGGTCAACCTCAAATTCATGGTTCTCTTCAATGGCCCGGGCATACAGGTAAACAAACGGATTGAACCATAAAAACACCTGCGCTATCTTCACTAATATCCGGTCAACCGAATGATACAGCTTAACATGCAGCATTTCGTGCGCTATTATCTCGAAGACGGCGAAATCGGCGAAGACGAAGCGGTTCGTCAGGTGGCTGCGGAAACCGGGTGCGGCTGCCTGGAAATCTGCCTCGCCGCTGGAGGGCGGGCCAACTTGTTCGCCACCGAAGATTGCTGCGTTCTAGTGGATGAAGAGCTGCTCCGTCAAATCAACTGCGCCGCCAGCATCGTTATTGCCACCAGCCCGAATTTCAGCC
>CBFGNU010000211.1:0-7456 GCA_965650195.1 uncultured Mucilaginibacter sp.
GTAACGCGGTAAAATTCACCACCGCCGGGCATGTGCAGGTAGAGGCGAGGCTACTACACAAAACCGAAACAACAGCTACCTTGCATTTGCAGGTGCAGGATACCGGTATCGGCATCCCGCAAGACCGCCAGTCGCAGGTATTTCAGCCATTTATTCAGGCTAACTCGCGCACCAACCGCCAGTTTCATGGCACGGGTTTGGGGCTTACCATAGCCCACCGACTGCTGCAATTGCATGGCAGCGGTTTGCATCTACATAGTACCGAGGGCATAGGCACCACCTTCAGTTTTGAGCTGACCTATCCGCTGGCAAAACAAGTTCGGCCAAAACCTGTATTAAAAGAGGCAGCCGCCGGTTCTGTAGCCGGCCTGCGTGTTTTGGTTGCCGAGGACGAGCCTATTAATGTTTTGGTTATTAGCAAGATACTGGCAAAATGGGGCATTGTGCCGCAGGTTGCCATTAATGGCCGAGAAGCCGTAGATATGGTTATGGTGTACGATTTTGATGTGGTGCTGATGGATATCAACATGCCTGTTATGGACGGCCTGGAAGCCGCCAAAGCCATCAAATCACTGCCTGATCCTAAGAAAGCTGCCGTGGCAGTAATAGCGGTTACGGCTTCAATCGGCACGGCTATAGAGCAGATCAAAGCCTATGCTTTTATTGATGATTGCCTGCTCAAACCATTTAAACCGGCCGACCTGTTGGAGAAGCTCCAAAGGGTGGAGAGCGTAGGCTAAGGCAGTAGGAGTGGGTATAACATCGGCTATCAACAGAAAAGCCCCGGTTTTGCCGGGGCTTTTCTGTTAAAGTTATTTGCCTTTACAATTCTGCACTGTCGTACTCGTCTCTATCGCGGCGGTTGCGTGGTGTGTCCTGATCGCGAAGGTTGTTACTGTCAGCTTGTTGTTCCTGACGGTTGTTACTTTGATCGTTTTGATCATGGGATGCTGAACGCTGGTTCTGATCATCATTTTTCTTTTTGTTAACTTCCATTATTTAAATTTTTTGGTGAAGCTAATTAAATACAAATAGTTGATATTGCGCACGCTGATTGTAATTATTGTAATTTATTAGGTATTATCGGTATGTTTTTTAACATATATTAAAAATATGTGGCTGATAAATATTGAAAATTCAATATTTATGCCGTTTTAACATTACCCACAATCGTACAAAAGCATGCTTTCCTCAGGGTTTAAGGGGCATTTTCTGCGTTTTTTATCATAGTTGATTGATTATCAGCATAATTATGACACATAAACGCCATGTATTTACCCCCAATTCATCCCGCTACTGCCAACTGCTACTATAAACTAAAAACCGTACCTTTGCGCCCTTATTGCGGTAGCCCGCAGTACTGCAATATAAAAAGTATGAAAAAAATTGTTGAGCACCGTAAGTTATTAGGTGTAAATGGAACTGCCGAACTACAGGAACTGAAAACATCCTACCGGTCATTGATGAAAGTATGGCACCCGGATAAGTTCCAGGAAAGTGAAGAGGCCAAACTGGAGGCAGAAGAAAAAAGTAAACAGATAATAGAAGCCTACCATTTTTTGGTAAGCATTGCCCCCGAAACACGCGCGCAAACGCTTACCGAATACAACCTTACTACCACAACCTCTAATATGGTTGATTTTGAATACCGCTCGCAAGTGCTTAAGGTATCGTTTGTTGATGGCAGCGAGTACGAATATTTTGATGTGCCCAAGGCCATATATGTAAAGCTGATCAATTCCGACTCGCCGGGGCGGTTTGCGCGCAGGCATATCTTTAACACCTATGTGTACCGCAGCGTAAGTAAGCTGGTGGCTAACGCTTAAGTATATAATTAGCGTAACATTGTTTATAACGCACAAAGGCTGCCCCGGGGCAGCCTTTGTGCGTTATACTGAATACGTATGTATTATGGAGTCACGGTAACGTCGGTAAACGAGCCGCTAACTAAAGAAATTCCGCCAACTGCTGTTCCGGCTCCCTGAAAAGTACCCGAAATTTTTCCACCCGCATTGGCAGTAATAATTACACTTCCGCTGGTTGCAACAAAATACGGGGTAACCTTTGTATAGGTAATTACATTGCTTGAGTTAAGCGTGTACGTTGCCGGGGCAGTGCCGCTTAAATTTATTTCAAACACGGTACCTGCCGCGGTCGAGGCTATTAATGTTTTGTACGCTGTAGAAAATGTAGCAGTAGTGGCAGTTTGAACCGTTGTGCTGCTATTCTCTTTCCACGTAAAGCCACTTGTGGTAGTTGGAGTTTGATCATTCTTTTTGCTGCAGCCGCAGAATACAATCGCCGCCATGGCGATCATTAAAATTGAGGTGAGTTTTGTTTTCATTTTATGTCGTTTTAGTTGTGATTTACAAAGGAAGCTTTAGAATAGCATTTTATATATAATGCATACGTAGTATAAAAGGGAGGATGGGGGACTTCTCTGCGCCCAACTTGCAACAATACAGCGAGAGCGACTGCTTAATATCCTTTTTGTTTATGGCGTTCCCGCCGAAGAGGCGGGCCGGGCTATTCGCTCATACGCCTGCAGGCCTTAGGCGCGAGGGCCGGTATCCGCTGCTATCCCTAACGCAAACTGTCTCGTTTCATAAACTTGTTATGCGTCCAACTAACGAACACCTCTTCCCGCGTTATTGCGAGGAACAGCGTGTCCCGATTATTCGGGAAAGCAATCTCTACACGATAGGCATAGCAGTATGTTAGTCGGGAGTACTCAGCCCGTTGCCCCGATGCATATCTCGCGCCAGAGTGGGACCCTGACGGGACAGGAAAAAGTAAAATAAAATTTGTAAATTTATAGCAATTTAAACGATTGATTATAAGTAAGTAACAGTGGAGAAACTAATAGAACTTTCGACAGAAAAACTACTCGAAAAATTTGGTTCCGGTAATCATAAGCCTGGTTCCGGCAGCGCCGCTGCTTTTCAAGGTATGTTGTCAGCTCAATTAATTCGCACTGTCGCTGACCTCACTCTGAAAAGACAAGGATATAAACCTCACCACCCCGAGTTGATTAATATGATTTCAGAGTTGGAAACGCGAATTTACCCAGCGTTAGTACATTACTTTCAACTTGATTCAGAACAATTTGATCGAGTGATTGAGCTCCGCCGTGAACTTAAAGCGGAAGGCAATCTATTAAAAAGTAGAGAAATCAAGCAAAGTCTGGATGATGCAATGCGCCCTGCAACTCAAACACCTATTGCTATTGCTTATTTATGTGCCGATTTGGCGGGCTTTGCTCTATTTGTTTGTGATCATGGGTTCCAAGCTGCCAGAGGTGATTCTGGTGTGGCAGTAAATAACTTAATCGCAACTATTGCAGGTTGCCTCTCTATTGTTAATTTAAATTTATTATCGTTAGGCAACGACGAAGAAACTGAGCAGATTAGGCTCGACGCAAGCAAATTAAAAGCGAAATATCTGGAGCTTTCTTCCAAAGCTATTGAACGACTAACCCGACTCGAAGACGAAGCACGACGTCATCAGGCGTTTCATCAAGAATTGAACTCACTTGCGTCTGGGAAATGGGCTGGCAAACAGTTATCAAATACCGACATAGAGCAATTAGCCAGACACCTGCAAAACACTTTGTATCAATACAGTGATAAAATCAACAAACAACCGCGCCCAGAAAATCTTCTCGAGTTGCTCAGGCCTGAAATAGTAATTACTAAAATATTGAACTATCGGTATGAGGAAACCGAAACTTTGGGCCGCCACTTTGTTGATGGAGAATTTTATGAAGTTGCGGGTGTAATCGATAATCCTAAAAGGTTGGTCAGTATATCGCAACAGTTTTCCAAAGAGACGCGTAACTTTACTGCTGCCCATGAGTTGGGACACGCTTTGTTACACCGTCAAGCGGTTTTGCACAGAGATAAAGCGATTGACGGCTCAGGTGCAGTAACTCAAAGAAGCCTGACAGAATTGCAAGCGGATAAATTCGCGACGTATTTTTTAATGCCTTCCAAGATCGTCACGGAGATGTTTAAAGAGCTTTTTCAAACCAATAAATTTGTAATCAATGAAAATACTGTTTTCAGTTTAACTGTTGGTTCAGTAGGTGATTTTAAAAAACGATGTAGAAGTCTGCGTGAACTCTCAAGGATTTTAGCGGAGGCGGAATTTTACCGCGAAAAACCTTTTCGATCAATGGCTGAAATGTTTAATGTTTCAGTTGAAACAATGGCGATCCGGTTGGAGGAATTAGGTTTAGCGGAGTTTTAAATGATACATACACAAAAATAGATACTCCCCGTTTGACTGCATATTTGGACAGACGGGATGAGTAACATAAACCATATCATGTATTTCGATAGAGATTCATTTTCAAATTATTATGCTGTAGCGGTCGAAGCGATCCGGCTTAAGATCATGGCGGAGCCCGACGATTATATTGTTGGTACAGATATGGCTGAATTGATCAAATACTATTTTACGCCAAAAGCATTAACGCCTATTTTAATTGATCCTGAAAGAACGGAAACTGTTGAACCTGCTCGAGAAGTCAGAACTGTTCCGGCTCATCGGCGCGAACGTTTTTATCAAGCGGAGGGTGATTTGCCTTACGAATATGAATGGCTAAAATTGACGTTGCCGATAATTCCGCATAAGAATATAACACAACTCCTTCAATTACGACCAGACGGTTATGGCTTAGGTGGGCTTCCAACAGATTTAAATTGGAAGCAAAATCACGTCGAATACACCGTAGAGGTAAAGGGTTACGGATATGATCATGATGAACCAACAGTGTTACGACTACTTAACGATAAACAAGAATCGGTAAAAAATTATATTCACATAATTAATACCAATATTGAAAGCGGTAACAGTTTACTTGATGCTGAAATTAAAAACTTCCTGCGAATTCGTAAAGAGAAGTTAAACGCAGATAAGGATAAATATAATTCTCTATTCAAACAGATCAATATTCCCTTGAAAAGGAAAGAGAATGAGGCGGTTCGGCGAATTCAGGTCGATACAAAGCCCGTAATTCAAAATATAAGGCCAACACCTACACAGCCAGAAAATTATGTTATCGACAGAAACACAGTTATCGATATAATTTCCATTATGAACAATCAGGGCAGGCAGTTTGAACGAACACCTGTGACATTTCAAAACAGTGGTGAGGAAGATTTTCGTAATATCTTATTAGTCAACCTCAATACTGTGTTTGAAGGCAAGGCTACTGGTGAAACATTCCATGCAAAAGGTAAAACCGATATTCACTTAAATATCGCCAAAGGAGATATTTTGATCTGTGAATGCAAGATATGGGCTGGTCAGGCTTTGTATTTAGATACTATCGATCAATTACAGGGATATTTATCTTGGCGTGAAAACTTCGGTATTATGATTACGTTCATCAGAGGCACAAAACCTTCTACTGTGTTATCGGCGGCTGAAACGGTAATCCCCAGCCATCAAACTTACATCCGAGGTTTCAGAAAACTTGAAGAAACACACTACGTTTCCATACACCGCTTACCCGCCGATGACCAGAAATTCGTAGAAATCCATCATTTATTTTATAATATTTAAATAACCCATGCTAGAGTAAGAATTACCTATTCAACCTCTCAAAACGCTGATCGTGCCGCTCCGCCATCTACAACAACCACCGTACCTGTTACATAAGCGGCGCGGGGTGATACCAGGAATGCTGCCATATTGGCCATATCCTGCGGTTGACCAAAATCGCCTAATGGTATTTCTTGTTGCGTATGTTTTTTACGCTCATCGCCCGGAAAATAGGGGCGGATATTTTCCGTGTCGATTAAACCCGGTTGCAGGCAATTTACCCTGATATTGTATTTTCCCAGTTCGGCAGCCAGTTGTTTAGACCACTGTACCAATGCCGCCTTAGCAACAGCCGATATGTTTAAAAACCGCAGCTCGTAGGTGCTGCTTAAATTAAGTATTGCGCCTTGTTTACGTTCAATAAAATGCGGCAACAGTTGCTGTGTAAGCTGCCTCGGCCGTTCAAAATCAAGCCCCATAGATTGTTGCCATTGCTCATCCGGCCCCGCCAAAGCTACCGGACTGCTTTGCCCTGCATTGTTGATCAGGATATCCACATGCCCCAATGCTGACAGCGCGGCTGTCGCGATATTTTCGGGCCCATCAGGCGCCAGCAGATCCTGCTGAAAAACAATAGGGGAGACATGCCCTAAAGCGCTTACCTCTGTTTGCAAGCTGGTTAGCAAAGCCTGGTTACGCCCCGTCGCGAAAACTTTAACTCCTTCTTCGGCCAGCTGTTTAACTATAGCCCTGCCAATGCCCTGGCTTGCACCCGTTACCAAAGCAGTTTTTCCGTTTAAATACAGATCCATATACGTGTTTTTTAAAAAATTACCTTGCAATAATAATTGATACGGCCTGTTTTTGTAGGTTTCGCAACCGATTGTAGGATACCAACAAATTTGTAAGTAATGACAGCGCGAAAAGAAAATTCTACCTATTCACAGAACGAAAAATTTATAATAGCCTGCGACCTGACGTACGCCGTAAGTAAAATTGGCGGGCGATGGAAGATAGTTATATTGGATAAGTTGGGGTACCAAACACTGCGTTTTGGAGATTTGAAAAAGGAGTTTCCGTACATAACAGAACGCATGCTAACCTTACAACTGCGCTCCCTTGAAAAAGACGGTTTGGTTAAACGCACCGTTTATGCCGAGGTACCGCCGCGTGTTGAGTACCAGCTTACGCCTATGGCAACCGAGTTTTTGCCTATATTTAAGCAGCTTAGCAGCTGGGGAAAGAAGTATAAGGAGTTAACAAAGTAGAAGCACGTGCGACCGGTTATAGGTAATTTAAAACACTGTTTTAGACGATGTGTACAAAATTTTAGTCGCAACCGAACAACCGCATGTTGTATAACAGCTAAATATAAAGAGGGGCACAGCATTTGCATCAGCTTGTTTATCAATGTATAAACAAAGGCCGTGTATATATGACTTCGGATGATTTTAATGCCTGCAGCTTTCAACAAAAAACCGAACTGGTATTGAAGGGTACGTTCCTGGCCGACAGGCTAACGGATAGGTATTACATAAGACTGTACAACCTGCATCAATTTTACGTTGAGGCTTTTTTTGACGACCATACGCACCTGATAGTCCATTTCAGGGCATTTGAAAACACCATGTTTGTGCTGCCTTATGTTAGTGATCTGAAGATTGCGGTTTGAGGGCAGGGCGTGCCTTATTGATTTAAAACAAGCGCCGGGCCTGTGCGATTCCCCTCTTGAGAGGGGCGGAGGGGTGTGTTATGTGAGCGACTTAACAGTAAACAGCCTAACACACCCCCGCAACCGCACAGTCCCCACGCGCCCCCTCTCAAGAGGGGAGTCTTGGCGGCTGCTATAGATAAATGTTAGAAAGATAAAAAAGCGAGGAGGAGGTGTGTGATTAACATCTTGAGAGGG
>CBFGNU010000212.1:0-7432 GCA_965650195.1 uncultured Mucilaginibacter sp.
ACAGTGTTTGTTAATGATTGCGTACGTTCAGACACCTGCTCTTCAAGCTTTGCAGCATACTCTTTTAACTGTTCTTCCGCTTCTTTTTCGCGGGAAAGATCATGGATAAAGCCATTATAGATCTTCCGGCCCGAATATTGAACTTCGCTTACACCCAGCCTGAATGGGAATATAGATCCATCTTTTTTCAATCCTCTTACCTCGCGTCCAATACCAATAATGTGGGGAACGCCGGTTCGTTGATAACGGTTTATATATTCATCGTGCTGCTCTTTGTCGGGTGGCGGCATTAAGCAATTAACATTTTTTCCTATAACGTCTTCAGGCGCGTATTGAAAAAGCTTGCATGCCGCGGGGTTAATGGATTCGATCCGACCCCTTTCATCAATGGTGATTATTCCGTCGATGGCATTTTCAATAATAGCTTTTAACAATGCTGCGCTTTCCATGCAAAATGTTTAAAGTGATAGTTATCACAAAGTTGGTAAATAATGGTGCTATCTAAAATGATAGATATTGGCTCAAAAAGTGACCGCGATCATGTTTTTCAATTAGTGACAATTATCATGCTGTGGGTTGATAATCATCATCTCAATACTGAATCATTTTCACAAGTTTTGATGGATTAAAGCTAAACATCCCTTATAACTAAATGAAAGAAGCTGAAATAATTTTTTTGGATGGGCCACATTCAAGGTGGAAGGAGTTTAAATTCACTATAAAAACCATGTTCGAGCTGATAAAAGGGTTCCGGGCATTGCATTTTATAGGCCCCTGTGTTACGATATTTGGCTCTGCCCGGTTCCCGGAAGGCCATCCATATTACGAAACCACCCGCAACCTCTCTGGAGCGATATCTCGTTTAGGTTTTACTATAATAACTGGTGGCGGCCCGGGCTTAATGGAGGCGGCCAACCGCGGTGCTAAAGAATCGGGCGGACATTCCGTAGGATGTAATATCCTCTTGCCGGCGGAGCAAAAACCAAATCCCTATCTGGACAAATGGATCAGCATCCAATATTTTTTTGTGCGCAAAGTATTGCTGGTTAAATATTCATACGCGTTTGTGGTAATGCCCGGTGGCTACGGTACGCTTGATGAATATTTTGAAGCGCTTACATTGATACAAACGCATAAGATCAAAGATTTTCCTATAATCATTTTTGGGAGGGAATATCATAAAGACTTGCTGGAGCATATCGATCAAATGAAAAAAGATAAAACCATTGACCCGCTTGATACTCGCCTATTCTTAGTGACCGATGATATTAATGAAGCTGTCGAGCTAATACGCCAGAAAAGTATTGGCCCGTTTGGACTTAGGCCAAAGCAATCTGTTAAGCCCTTTAAGTTCCTTTTTGAAAATAGTTAACCACGCGCGGCATGAATAATTTTAATACTCTGCCTTATTGCAGCAAATGCAACCGGCGGTATAGCGCGTGGATAGAGCGAAGCTTAATAGCGAAGATGTTTTTGTTTTGGCTGCCTTTAAAAAGATACCGTTGTAACACCTGCGGAGATACTCGTCATCTGATAAGGTCATCGCCGTTTTGCGATTGATTTTAGCTCTAGCGGAATTTGGGTTACTGTACGAGGCTAAGGCAATCTCGAATAACGTTAGATAAATTTTAATTGTCTGTCGCTAAATGCTCGTGTATTTTTGTGTACAACTGATCCAAATCAAAAGGCTTGGCTATGAAATCATCAGGGCCTCCCGGTAGATGTATAGATTCTACCAGATCATGCGTGCCCGAGATCAGGATAACGGGCAGTTCCTGGGTGTTTGGATTCCTTTTTAGATCTTTGCATATCGCCCGTCCATCCATAGCGCCAAGCATAACATCCATCAAAACGAGGTTGGGCTGAAAATGCTGAATATCTTCAAAAATGGATTCGCCGTGGTCTAATGCCTTCACTTCGTAACCCCGTTCTGCCAGCAGGATGGTTACAATTTCCAGAATATCGTTATCATCGTCTACAACCAGTATTTTTTCACGTTTCATGTCATTCACTTTCTAATGGTATGGCGGGGATGGTAAAACAAATGGTAGTGCCGGTGCCGGGTGTGCTTTCTACGTCAATTCGGCCGCCGTGCTGGTTAACAAAGTCATTGACCAGTAAAAGGCCAAGCCCGCTGCCCTGCTCGTTATTCGTGCCCAAAACAGACTTTTGATCAGCATTTTTAAATAGCCGCGCCTTAGTCTCTTCAGCCATCCCGACGCCGGAATCAGCTACAGAAATGCAGACCATATGCGCTTCTGACTTAGCGCTAAGCTGTACTAAGCCGCCTTCGAGCGTGTACTTGATGGCGTTGGTAACCAAGTTTTGAACAATAGAACGGAGCATCAAGGGATCGGCCATCACCTCTATATCCTTGGGTATATTGTTTTGTAAGTTGATCTTCTTTTGCAGGGCGTTAGGTTTTAAGAGTTCCAACGATTCCTCGGCCCCATCGGCAAGCCTTACTTTTTGCGGGTTAAAACTCATTTTTCGACTTTGTTTTTTTGCCCATTCAATCACCTCGTTCAATTGATTTAGCAGTTTGTTTGAGGTGCGGTGGATGATCTGTGAAAGTTGTTGGACCTGGCCCGGGCTAAGATTTTCAGGGGCTTCGCTTAATTTACCCGAGGAAGCCAGCAAGGCAGTGAGCGGATTGCGCAGGTCATGCGACATCACCGAAAGGAATTTATCCTTCGATATATTAAGCGCCTGTAGTTCCTGGTTCATGTTTTCCAACGCGAGCGTCCTGTCGAGTACCCTTTGTTCCAGTTCGCGGTTCAAACGCAGCAAGTCCGCATTAATGGCTTGCAATTTTTCTTCCTGTCTCCTTAATAGTCGGTTCTTACGATAAAGCTCGGCGAAGACAGCTACTTTTGACCGCATATCTCCGCGTTAAATGGTTTTCTTATAAAATCAACCGCGCCGGCTTGGTAACCCTTAAACATGGCGGCCTCCTCATAATCGTGCGCGGTAATAAAAATAATAGGAATCTGTTTCAGTTTATCGCGCTGGTAGATCAGCTCCGCCGTTTCGTAACCGTCCATCGTCGGCATCTTTACATCCAACAGGATCAGGGAAAAATCCTCTTCATGTAGCAGTATCCTTAACGCCTCGCGACCTGAATTGGCCCGGAAAAATACATATTCGCTTTTTTCCAGTGCGACTTCCATCGACAGAAGATTATTCTCATTATCGTCTACCAGTAATATCTTGATCGGCATCGGCTAAAAATTATTTGGTTAGCATTGACTACAAATTTATTTGATCAGCCATACTCTCATCAGGGATAAAAGCTGATCTGTTTTAACTGGTTTGGTAATATAATCAGATGCGCCTGACGCGATACATTTTTGCCGGTCGCCAATCATTGCTTTCGCCGTTACGGCAATGATAGGCAGGTTCTTATGCTTAGATTCTTTTCTGATTATCTGTATCGTCTCATAACCGTCCATTTCTGGCATCATGATATCCATCAGGACAATATCTATCTGTTTATCCTTATTCAGGATATCCAATGCCTCGCGACCACTTTCTGCGGAGATCACATCGATATTCGACCGCTCAAAAACTGCTGTTAGGGCGAATAAATTACGTACGTCGTCGTCAACTACCAATACCTTCCTGCCATCCAGAATATCTTTACTATCCCTTACGGTATCGATCATTTTGAGTTTGCTTTCGCTGATATACTTTTTGTCGATATGCAACAGTACAAGTATTTCTTCCAGCAGGCGGACGTGTGAATCAGGCGTTTTCGTTATGATTTTGTGATTCAGGCGTTTCAACTGGATCAGTTCGCCTTGTGTAAAGTCGCGCGCCGAATGCAGGATGATGGTTGTTTGCGGGTGTTTTATTAGGTTGATCCGATTGATCAGATCCAATCCGGTCGCATCCGGCAGTACAAAATCCAAAATGATGCAGTCAAATACTTCCTTCTTTAATACCATCAATGCTTTTTTGGCCGTGGCGGCACCAAAAACCTCTACTTTATCATTAGCAAGAAGTTCAGACAGACGCTGTAACTCGTTTTCGTTATCCTCTATCACCAGTACCCGTTTTTTTGCATGTTCGTTGAACTGCACAATACCATTAATCAGTTCATCCAATGAAGTATTTGATAAAGGTTTCAAGCTGAATGAGCGTGCGCCAAGCTTCAGGGCCATGATCCTGTTATCTTCACCGGAGATAACGTGTACCGGGATATGGCGCAGGTTAATATCGGTTTTTAACAGCTTGAGTATTTTCCAACCATTAGATTCGGGCATGTTCACGTCCAGTGTAATGGCGATGGGGTTATACTTGATAATGCTCTCGAATATTTCGAGATAGCTGATCGCGACCACAACCTTAACCTCAAAATCATGGGCCTTATCTATCAATATCTTCGTAAATCTCAGATCATCTTCCACCACAAGTAATACCTTATCTTCTGCTGCAATACTGTGGCGGTCATCATCAATCACCAATTCAGCACTGTCTATCAGGGTATTGGTACGCGAATGCTGCACAGGGTAGGCTTCCTTAACTTTTAACGTCGCAGATTTTTCTTCTTTATATTTCAATGGTAGATATAAGGTAAACACACTACCCTTGCCAAGCTCGCTACCTACGGTAATAGTGCCTCCCAGTAATTCGGCAAAACCTTTACTGATAGACAAGCCCAAACCTGTGCCGCCATATTTACGGCTGGTAGAACCTTCGGCCTGCTGGAACGCCTCAAAGATGATTCCCTGGGTGTTCTTAGAAATACCGATACCTGAATCCTCAATAGCAAAGGCAATTACAGAATCTGTCTCGCTGAGTGGGTTCTCCTGTCCGGACACAGGTTTGAAAATGTGCAGTTTTACCTGTCCTTTTTCTGTGAACTTGAACGCGTTTGACAATAGGTTCTTTAATATCTGATTCAAGCGCTGCATGTCGGTTTCCATTAGCTCCGGCAAACCATCCTGAACTTCAATCTCGAATTTCAAGTTCTTAGCCTCTGAGATTGGTTTGAAGGTCGACTCGGCAAATGCGGTGATCTCTTTAAAGCTTACCGGCATAACATCAGCAGCAATAACGCCCGATTCGATCTTAGAAAGATCCAAAATATCATTGATCAGTTGAATCAGGTCATCACCGCATGAATGGATGGTTTTGGCAAACATTCGCTGTTTTTCGGTAAGGTTGCCTTCCGGATTTTCAAAGAGTTGTTGGGCAAGGATCAATAAGCTATTCAACGGCGTGCGCAGTTCGTGAGACATGTTAGCCAGGAACTCTGATTTGTATTTAGAGGTCAGGGTTAGCTGCTCAGCTTTTTCCTCCAGCGACCGCCCTTTATCATGCAGCTCATCATTGGCGCGCCTTAATTCTTCCTGTTGTGCAGAAAGCTCGCCGGCTAGTGATTGTGATTGCGATAATAGTTATTCTGTACGTGTATAGGTTTCAATGTTATTGAGTACGATACCCATACTTTCAGTCAGTTGGTCCAAAAAGTCAACGTGCGTATCGCTGAAGTTCTCAAAGCTGGCCAGTTCAATTACCGCCTTTACGTTGTTTTCAAACAGTACCGGCAAGATCACCAGATCGATAGGAGCGGCATGGCCGATGCCTGAGCTGATCTGCAGGTATTCATTTGGCACATTTGCCAGCCTGATGCGTTCCTTATCAGTAGCGCACTGCCCAACCAAGCCCTCATTAAGTGAAAACTCCTGATCGATGAGCTTGCGGCTCTTTTGCGCATACCCGGCAAATAGTTTTAGTTTGGGTTCGTCTGCAGATTCAGGCTGTTCCAAAATATAGAAGGCGCCGTAACGGGCATTCACCAATTCGGCCAGCTCGGATAGTACTTTGTTGGCCACCGCGTTGCGGTCACGCTGCCCTTGCAGCATCTGCGCAAACTTCGCAAGGTT
Source organism: uncultured Mucilaginibacter sp. (assembly GCA_965650195.1). Lineage (GTDB taxonomy): Bacteria > Bacteroidota > Bacteroidia > Sphingobacteriales > Sphingobacteriaceae > Mucilaginibacter. The sequence goes on from CBFGNU010000212.1 coordinate 5,892, forward strand.
GGATTTTAGCCAATCTTGCTCATGGTTACGTAAGGTTGTGCCTTTTAGGTTGGCAATCATCTGGTTAATGGTATCTTTCAACGCCTCTAACTCGCCTTTTGCCTCTACGCGGATGGTACGGGTAAGGTCACCCTTGGTTACCGCCGAAGCCACTTCGGAGATGGAACGTACCTGCACGGTTAAATTCTGTGCCAGCTGGTTCACGTTTTCGGTCAAATCCTTCCACGTTCCCGATGCACCCGGCACACTTGCCTGGCCGCCCAATCGCCCTTGTACACCCACCTCACGCGCTACTGTTGTTACCTCATCGGCAAATACAGCAAGCGTGTCAATCATTTCGTTAATTGTATCTGTTAATTGCGCCACCTCGCCCAAAGCGTTAATAGAGAGGCGCTGTTTTAGGTTTCCTTTGGCAATGCCTGTTGCCACTTTAGCAATACCCCGAATCTGCCCGGTTAAGTTGGATGCCATCTGGTTTACAGAGTCGGTCAAATCCTTCCAGGTTCCACCCACACCTTTTACGTGTGCCTGGCCACCTAGCTTACCCTCGGTACCCACCTCACGCGCCACCCGCGTTACTTCAGATGCGAAGGAGTTAAGCTGATCCACCATCGTATTAATGGTGTTCTTAAGGTCCATGATCTCGCCCTTTACGTCGATAATAACCGTCTTGGAAAGGTCACCGCTCGCTACCGCTTTAGTTACCTCGGCAATATTACGCACCTGCGATGTTAAGTTACTCGACATCTGGTTTACCGAGTCTGTTAAGTCCTTCCAGGTTCCCGCAACGCCCGGCACAAAGGCCTGACCCCCCAGGTTGCCGTCGGTACCCACCTCACGCGCCACACGGGTTACTTCGGACGCGAAACCGCGCAGCTGATCAACCATTGTATTAATGGTTTCCTTTAGCTGAAGAATTTCGCCCCGCACGTCAACCGTGATCTTTTTAGATAAGTCACCGTTCGCTATCGCGATGGATACATCGGCTATATTACGCAGCTGTGCCGTTAAGTTACCGGCCATTTTATTTACTGAATCCGTTAAATCCTTCCAGGTACCATCCACACCCGGCACGTTGGCCTGACCACCTAATTGCCCTTCCGAACCCACCTCACGCGCCACACGCGTTACTTCTGATGCAAAGGCCCGCAGCTGATCCACCATCGTATTGATGGTGTCTTTCAGTTCGAGCAACTCGCCCTTGGCATTTACGGTGATCTTACGCGAAAGGTCACCCTTGGCCACTGCCGTGGTTACCTCGGCAATGTTACGTACCTGCGAGGTAAGGTTGTCCGCCATTTTATTTACCGAGTCGGTTAAGTCTTTCCAGGTACCACCTACGCCCGGTACGTTTGCCTGGCCACCCAATTGCCCTTCCCAACCCACCTCACGCGCCACACGGGTTACTTCCGAACCAAATGAGTTAAGCTGATCCACCATCGTATTGATAGTGATGTTCAGCTCCAGCATTTCGGCCTGAACGTCATCCGTAATTTTTTTAGATAAGTCGCCTTTGGCCACCGCCGTGGTTACCTCGGCTA
>CBFGNU010000213.1:0-7426 GCA_965650195.1 uncultured Mucilaginibacter sp.
AGCCACCGTGAGCCACCGTGAGCCACCGTGAGCCACCGTGAGCCACCGTGAGCCACCGTGAGCCAAGTCGTTAAGTTAAGCAAAAAGGTTAAATAAATCGAAGGTTAATTTTCGATAACTCAACCCTTTTTCAAACGCATCTCAAAGTTCTGCGTCCAGGTTTTGCCATCATCATTTGATTGCTCGCCAATCTCAAGCCAGTCGCCTTTATCTAAAGTAATGGTATAACGTAGTTTACCTCCACGGTTGTTTAAGGTCCAAACGAATTTTTCACGACTAACATCAGGGGCTACATCGCTTATATAACCGGCAGTGGTGGTTGATGTCCACCGGTATTGTTTTTTAATCACATCATAGGTAAGTATAGCCAGAGCGTTATGAATAATTCTGCCGGTTTGCGGTACTTTACCCATACCTTCAACTATAATTACGCCGCCATCTAGCTTGGCGCTGATGTTTTCGGTTTGGTCAAAGTATTCTTTTTTCCCCTCCACCAGCATCCAGCCGGAGCCTTTCCATTGGCCAACCAAAAACTTTACGAGGCTCATTTTCTCTGAGCGTTCGGCAGCGGCGTCCTGTGCGTGTGCAGCATAACCGGCAAATATTAAAAGCAGAGTAATTATCTTTTTCATAATGTAAAGGTAATGTCAGCCGCGCATTGTGTATTGTACAAAACCGACTTTATAACAATTGATGATCTATCAGATCTATATGATTTAAAAACCTATCCAATTTGTAGGCAGCAACATTGCGGAACGACTTATAGAAATGGGCCTGGTCTGTAAAACCCCGTTCAACTACCATTTGTGCCCAGGGCCTACGCTGCACATAAAGGTCTACCACCGCCTGGCGTAACCTCCTTATTTGGCAAAACTGTTTAATGCCTATCCCGGTTTGTTTAAGAAAGAGTCGTTGCAATTGGCGGTCGCCTAAAAAACATTGGTCGCATAGGTCGGTAATACTTATGTCGCCCGCGGTCTCAATTATGAGGTCGACAGCTTTTATAATACGCGGATCGGGTCTTACAGTGGTGGGTAAGCAGTTTTGCAAGAGCAAGTCGTCCAATATGCGGGGATTGTCAAAATCCACTGTAAGGCAATCTAAAAAATCTGTTTGCCATTGAGTCGGTTCAGATACAGCAACGCTTGAATTGATAATAGTGCCGGGGTCGATGCTGTTTAGGCACCTGGAATAACCTGGCTTAAGGCGGATACCAACGGTAATAGAGTTAGGGAAAACGGTTACTTCATGCACCTTGGTTGACGGACCCGCGAAAAAAATCCCTTGATAATGAATGGCCGGGACTTTAACAAATAGCAGGGAGCAGGCACCCTCAGGCGGGTAAACATGCTCAAATGGAGCCACTGGTGTGTCACTGTTTGGCGGAGCTACAAATTTCCAGTAACATTCCACCCATTGTTGTAATTCGGGATGCGGCAAATATTCCTTATATAACATTAGCCCTAATATATTGATATTAAAGGAATCGGAAGGAATATACGAGCGTGAAAACAAAAACAGTCCTATATCTGCAGGACTGTTCTTGCATAAGTTTAATATGGATTAATTAGCTACATGAGCCGCCGCGGCCCTAGCTACTTTTTTCGGGATCGCGGTGTGCTTTTTTATTGCATCAACTGCAGCATCTTTGGCAATTGATTTAATTTTTTTCTTTAAGCCCGACCGCACATTGCTGCCGCTTTCTGTCAAAAATAAATATGCAACGGCACCTGCGGCTATACTCGCTACGGCAATTGTTGCTATAATGGCGGTGTTATCTTTTTTCTTGAATGGATTTTTCATGGTACATTTATTTTAACATGACCCGCACGAAGTCTGTTTGTTATAACAAAAAGTAACCAGTATTGTTGATGTAAATTTAGACAAGTAAATAAATGGCCTTAGCCGATAGTTGAATATAAGAACTGAATAACAATGTATACTGAGACAATAAGGCAATTATCCGGTCAGCTTTATAAAAATTCATACCTAACCGATCGCGTTATCCGTACACGAAAATTTATTGATAAAAACTTTGATAAACCCATTCCACTTAGCAAAATAGCAAATGCTGTTTATTGTTCAGGGTTTCACCTTAACCGGGAGTTTAAGCGGTATTACGGCGTTACCCCGCTGCAATACATTAAAGAAAAAAGAATAGAACGGGCAAAACAACTGTTGCGGGGGCGGTCAAGCGTTACAAACGCCTGCTATAGTGTGGGTTACGAAAGCTTGAGCACATTTAGCGCTATGTTTAAGCAATCCACCGGATTATCGCCGGGCGACTTTAAAAAAAGCAAGAATGAATAATTGTTGTTCAAATAAACTTTGGAATTTTGCTGACAACAATATTATGAAATATGAGAATTACAGTAACAAGCATATTGGTTGCTGACCAGGCAAAAGCACTTAAATTTTATACAGAAGTTTTAGGATTCAAAATGAAGCGGGACATTCCATTAGGCGATGACCGGTGGCTCACTGTTGTTTCAAATGAACAACAGGATGGCGTTGAACTATTGCTTGAACCAATGAAATTTGCACCTGCCAAAATTTATCAGCAAGCTCTTTTTGATGCAGGAATTCCCGCTACGGTTTTTTCAGTTGACGATATAAACAATGAATACGAACGACTTACCGCCCTTGGTGTACACTTCGATATGCCGCCTACTCAAATGGGAACGGTTTTGCTTGCCGTGTTTAATGATACCTGCGGTAACAAGATCCAAATAGCTCAAACATTATAATCAATAAGTAGCAAAACGCCATCATGCAAAAAACAACAACATTTATGATGTTTTCCGGCCACCAATGCGGAAAGGCTGAGGAAGCAATCAATTTTTATATATCGCTTTTTAAAAATTCGGAAATAAAAAGCATTCAGCATTATCAGGCAGGCGAGCCTGGCGGGAGAGAGGGTCTTGTAAAACACGCCATTTTTACGCTAGCGGGGCAGGAATATATGGCTATTGACAGCATAATGGAACACAATTTTTCTTTTACGCCCTCAATTTCTATTTATGTTAATTGTGAAAGTGATAAAGAAATAGAAATGCTTGTTAAGAAATTATCGGAAACTGGTAGCTTATTTATGCCACTAAACAATTATGGATTTAGTAAAAAGTTTGCCTGGCTGGCAGATAGATACGGTGTTTCCTGGCAACTGAATCTGGCTAGTTAAACCGGTTTTGATACTGTACGCACTTATCATACTTTTGTTATTAAACTATCGTTAATAACGCGATGCAGAAAGCAAAATTTTATTGGTTACTATGTGTGCCCGCGATAGCATGCATTATGCTTGGTGCTTACACGCTTAAAAACGATATCGTTTTAAACGATTATCCTTTGCAAATTACGCCACGGGGCTTTTATATTAATTCGGTTACAGATAACCGCATTGAAAAGGGAGCTATTGCAATGCTGGCATTGGGCACCAATGGTAAACCCGAAATGCAGGCGGCAGACCTTCAAGGTGGCGCCGCCGTCGCTATAAGCCGTTTTATAAACCGTAACCTTAAAAAAGACACTTCAGAGCGGGCGGTAGATATCAGCATTAAAGATTTTAAACTAGCCGAAACCATACTGCCCAATGGCGGGGTGGATGGTCGCATTCAGATTAGTTTGAGCTTTGGGCTGCCTAAAGAATATGGCGTGCAACAACTGCTTGAATATAAGGGTGGGCTGCATTATACGCGGCTTCCCGGCAAAAATGAGGTTATTGAGGCGCACTTACGGAGTGTAATAACATCAGGCCTGGTTTACTTTAACAATTGGATGCAGGTTAACGCTGATCGTGATCCAAAGTTGGCTAAAACCGTTTCATTTAAATTTACAGACTACTCGGACAAAACAGAGGGCGACACAATTTATTACTCGGCTGCGAGGCCGCTTAAATGGAATGATTTTCAATCGAAAATACGCCCGCCGGACCCGTTTAATGCCATGGTAATGCCAAGCTTTGGGTATGATTTAACCAGGGAGGTAAAAAATGGAGTTATTAATGTGGGGATGGAAATGAAGACATATGTTGCTAAAAGCGAAAGCTGGGCAGGCCGCGAGCGCGATGGCTATGCACTTGAGCATGAGCAGCGGCATTTTGATATTGCCCGTATTATAGCCAAACAATATCAGAAAAAAATACTGGCTGCAGGTTTAACACCCGATACCTACGAAGCATTTATCAATATGCAATATTTTGACTCCTACAGGGATATGAACGCGCTGCAAAAAGCCTATGATAAAGAAACACGACATGGTATTAACGAGCAGGCACAGGCCGACTGGAATAAAAAGATAGATGCGATGTTAAAGGAGTAGCATTGGTTGCTGGTACGTTGCATGTGTTGCAAAAATATATGCAACACATGCAACGCTTTGCAACACTGTTTTTTGCAAGTAATTGATAATTAAGCTTTAAAAATATTAAATATCTAAACTTGCAACACTTTGCAACACTATCGCGCTATTTCTGGCTATTTGCCCACGCCTCACCTTCTGCTGAGCGTCTCCATTTAAAATAGGCCTCTAATACATTTAAAGATGCGGCACTTGGTACCGGGCCGGAATGTGGTGTTTGCGCAAAGTACATAACATTATTGCCACCTGCCGTATTGTAAGCGGGCCACTTAGGCACTCCTGGGCCGTTAGGGTCGCCGTATTTGGCAAAGTTGGTCCAGTAGGTGCCCATGGCATCAGAAATATCGGCATCGGTTTTTAAAGCTTGCGGACTTGCCGGATTCAATGTCCCAAAAACATAAGCCACTTCTTGTCCGTGGGGCGAGCCGTTACCTTCTTTTGGTGAGCCGGCCGGGTAATCAGCATGCTGATCAAAATAGTAATAAAACACTTTAGACTTTGCCCGCTTAGCTACCAGGTTGGCCCATGCCCAGGTTTGCCAGCCAAAGGCGGCGTCGCGGGCAAGGTCGCGGGCGGTTTTTTCAACCTTACCGTTACCGGCGGGATAGGCTTTTATTAAATCATCTGCAAATTTTCCGTACCGTCCTTTTACGCCGGTAATGTAATCTTCGGTAGTTTTTGGTGGCGAGAAGCTTAAACCTTCGTCTGAATTATAACCAACCAGTATAGGTGTTTCGTTGTATTTTCCCGCCTCGTAAAGCTTGTATTGGTCGTCAGGTATTACCTTGCCATCAACAATGGGCCAGGCCAGGCCGCGCACAGCAGGTAGTTTATCAGCCTCAACCTTGCGCAGGTCGGCAATTGATGCAAAGCCCGCGCCTTTAACATACGCCGCGCCGGCGGCTTCGGCATCTTTAAGGCGTTTCATATTTTCGCCGGGAAAGGTTACAGCGCGTGATGGACCGAAAGATCCGCCACTTTCTGATATAGCACCCTGAAACAGCCCTTTAGCCAGCGGCGACGCGCATAACTGACTAACAGCAATACCTCCGGCAGATTCTCCAAATATCGTTACCTTATTTGGGTCGCCGCCAAAGGCAGCTATGTTTTTCTTTATCCATTGCAGGCCTGCTATCATGTCAAGCAAACCATAATTGCCCGATACCTTATCCGGATTCTCAGCGCTTAACTCAGGATGCGCCAGAAAACCCAACTGACCAACGCGGTAAGCTATTGATACTAATACTACTCCCTTTTTTGCCAGCTTTTCACCATTATAGGTGGTCTCAGATGTGGCGCCCGCATTGAAGCCGCCACCATATATCCAAACAAGAACGGGTACTTTCTCATTAGCTGATTTTGCAGGTGTCCAAACGTTCAGGTATAAGCAGTCTTCGCTTTTGCCCGATGGTGTGTTGCCTCCTTGTATAGGACCCGGTGCAAATTTATCTGCTACGCGAACGCCTGTCCATTTTGCGGCGGGTTGTGGTGCTTTCCACCGCAGGTTGCCAACGGGCGGCGCGGCAAACGGAACGCCTTTATAAACTGAAAGATTACCCTCTATGGTACCCTGTAAGGTTCCTTCCGCAATTTTTGCAGTTGAGATTTGAGCATATGAAAACGCTGCCGTTAATATCAAGGCAAGCAAAAATGATAATTGTTTCATGTGTGGTTTTTAATGGTTACCCAAAGCTAATTATTTTGTTAGTAAAGTAGCAATATTAAGTTTTTGTAACATTGACTATAAAACCGCTTATTTATGAACCGCATTATCAAACTTCTTGTTCCGGCGCTATTTATCTGTTTATCAGTAGCAGCGCAAAAAGGTAAATGGGTAATTCTTTTTAACGGTAAGGACCTACAGGGCTGGGATACCTATATGGGCCCACAATTGGGTTTGAACAACGACCCCAAACAGGTTTTTAGTGTGGTTGCGGATGGCGGCGAAAATGTAATACGTGTAACAGGCGAAGGCTGGGGTGGAATATCTACTAAGGACGAATTTGAAAACTACCATGCCCAGTTGCAGTTTAAATGGGGCACCCTTACATGGGGAAATAAAAAGGGAAAGAAAATGGATAGCGGTTTCCTTTACCATGCTGTAGGCGAGCATGGTAAAGATGCTAACGCGTGGATGAGATCGCAGGAGTTTCAAATAGAGCAGGGTAATACAGGCGACTACTGGGGTGTTGCCGGAGGTATCCAGGATATACCCGTTACTAAACAAGGAAATAATTATGTGTATGATGCCAATGGCACACTCAACGCATTTAGCGAGAAGAGCCCAACAGGTCGCCACGGTACTAAGGCTGGCGATGCTGAAAAGCCAACCGGCGAATGGAACACGCTTGATCTGTATTGCTTTGGCGATACCAGCATCCATGTGGTTAACGGCAAAGTGGTGATGGTCTTATTCAACTCGCGCCAGGTGGATAATGGTGTTGAAAGCCCCCTTAAAAAAGGAAAAATACAACTGCAATCAGAAGGAGCGGAGGTGTTTTATAAAGGTATAAAGCTGGAGCGGATAAGCGCCATCCCGGCCGACATTAAAAAGCAGGCGGGGTTAAAATAGGGGTATATTGCAGGTGATCCAAAATAAATGCGTTACCAAAAAATAAAAAAGGTAATTTGTTGATTATTAAGAAGTTAAGTATTAAATGTGAAACTACTTATTCGTCAGGGAAATTAGCTGTAAATTGATTGTAAATTGCTGATTATAAGCGCAGTGTGAATGACTAAAAATGGCGATTTCTGCTCTTTTTTGGATCAGTTTGGATCACTTTAGCAACACAATAGCAACAGTTTTGCAACAGGTTAAAATATCCCCAAAAACTTCTTCTTTTTCTTCTTCTTCTTTTCCGGCTCCGGCGGATCTTTCGCTACGTCAGGGGGGGCCGCTTTTACATGATGCCGCTTAGCCTTGTCAATACTATCAAGCCTTGCCTTTATAATACGCGCACGCTCAGCCTTCATCATACTATCAGTGTTATACGGCTTAAAAAAAACATAGGGCGATTGATAGGCATAGGGATTTCCGGCGACGAATTTAGGAGTAGAGAAAACCTTA
>CBFGNU010000214.1:0-7413 GCA_965650195.1 uncultured Mucilaginibacter sp.
TGCATAATTTGGTTTGCCTTTATTAATAAGGGAAAGGCTTTTCCCCTGCCTGTTTTACCGAAGGCAGGCATCTTCATTGTTGGCCAACAATATTTTATAGTTAAAAAGTAATTAAATAGTTAACATATCAGATCCAAAAACCGATTCCACTAAGCCTTTATAAAATGAAATATTTCCTTTTTAGGTGATGTATGCGACGATAAAAATTAGGTTATAACGGGTTTATAAATTTACATATAAACACCTGATACTCACAACTACTTTTAAGTCAGTTTTTTATCCTGTTATTTTGAATGTGCGAAAGTGAAGCACCTACGCCTGAATACGGAACGTGAGTTGATGTGCATATATGCAAATTTGAAGATGTGCAGATGATTGAATAGATTGTCTGCACATTTTTTTTGTATCTATTTTAAAGTGAATGCTTTGAACACTGACAATATCCCACATCAACAAAAATGTTGTAATGCTTCTTTTATTACGTTGAAATCACTTAAAAATTAAGCCATTTTACCCTACTAAACCGCCATAACAACTATCTTTTTAGTCAAAATGTAACGAAAATGTGTCAATTGCTACGTTTAAAATCACTTTTTATTGTGAAAAATACATTTAAAAATATATAAGTTTGTGTGCACGGCTACATCGATGTAGTACAAACCATCTTAAACAACCGATTATTATATTAAACATTAACCAACTAGTAAAATGAAATTAAAATCATTAGCTATTGTTTTGGCCGCCACATTGGCGGGTGGCTTTTCGCAAGCCCAAACAATAAAGGAGGACTTTAAGCCTTCGGCCTTCAATCAACCGCACAGAGAATACCCAATGGTAAACTCGCAGGGCTATGTACGTTTTAAGATACAAATGCCAAAAGCAGATAGCGTAAGAGCAAATCTTGGCCTTGGCGGCGTAGGTGGCACTAAATTAACCAAAGGTGCCGATGGCTGGTTTACAGGCACAACTGTAGCTCCACAAGAAGAAGGTTTCCATTATTATCACTTTGTAGTTGACGGTAGTGAGAATGTAAACGATCCGGGAACAGGCTTTTTCTATGGCTCTCAACGTTGGGAAAGCGGCGTAGAGGTTCCGGCTCACGACCAGGATTTTTACGCTTTAAAAGACGTTCCTCACGGCGCTATGACTACCATTACAGTTCCATCAAAAGTAGGAAATCAACCTTTCCGTACTGCTGTAGTGTACACTCCACCGGGTTACGAAAAAGGCTCAACCAAATACCCTGTATTATACCTGCAGCATGGTTGGGGCGAAAACGAAACCTCATGGGGTATCCAGGGCAAAGCCAACCTGATAATGGATAACATGATAGCAGAAGGCAAAATCAAACCTTTTATTGTTGTAATGAGCTATGGTATGACTAATACCGGTGTTCCAATGGGTGGCGGTCCTCGTCGTCCTGCTGGTGGTGCTCCGGGCGCTGGTGGTCCTCCTGTTGCTGGCGCTCCTGGCGCACGTCCTGCTGGTCCTCCTGCCGGTGGCCCTCCAGCTGCAGGTGCTCGTCCTGCCGGTGGTGGTATGGGCGCAGCCGGTGTTGTTGCTTCAGGTATTACCAAAGGCGATGCAACAGGTACTGCTGCATTCCAATCTGTGTTGTTAGACGAAATAATGCCTTTTGTTGATTCACACTACCGCACAATCGCCAAAAGAGATGGTCGTGCAATGGCTGGCTTATCAATGGGTGGCGCAGAAACAAAAGCTATAACATTAGCAAGACCAGACGTATTTGCTTACTGGGGCCTATTGAGCGGCGGCACATATTCTGCGGCAGACCTGGAAGGTAAAATGAAACCAAAGCTTGCGTTTGTAAGCTGTGGCAGTTTTGAAGGTGCCGCTAAAACCAAAAAAGATGCGGAGGATTTGAAGGCCGCTGGTTTCAATTCAGTTTCTTACATATCAGAAGGCACAAGGCATGAATTCCAAACCTGGCGCCGTAGCTTGCTTGAAATGGGTCCATTGTTGTTTAAATAAGCTTAAATAATTACTATTTTTGATGTGGAGGTAACTATTGTTACCTCCACATTTTTTTTTGCAACCAGTTCTGACTATGAAAATAAAATACACCGTAGCATTAACCGTCGGGACGGCCCTCATTAATTTAGGCTCTGTGTTTTCTCAAGCACCCCCGGCTGCAGCAACTCCTACGGCAATAACCGGTATCGAGATCGTATCAAGGCTTGACAAACCGAAAAAGAAGTTTAACGAGAAAGACCTGAGCGGATACCTGCTGGTTTACTTTAAAGATCAAAACCAGTCGGCCTACCTGGCTGCCAGTGCCGATGGTTATACGTTTACAGATGTTAACGGAGGGCAACCAATTTTCATCGGCTCGCAACTGGCAGAACAAAAAGGTGTTCGCGATCCGCATATAACACGCGGACCCGATGGCGCTTTTTATGTTGCAATGACGGATCTTCACATCTCAGGAAAACGCGCAGGTTTCAGGGATACAGAGTGGGAGCGCCCACAGGAAAAATACGGCTGGGGTAATAACCGCGCTATAGTATTAATGAAATCTTACGATCTGATCCACTGGACGCATTCTGACTTAAGGATAGACAAAGCATTCCCCGAGTTGGGCGACATTGATTGTTCATGGGCTCCTGAAACTATTTATGATCCGGTAGCAAAAAAGATGATGGTGTATTTCACCATTCGTTATAACAACAAAAACGCGGGCATTTATTGGGCCTATGCTAATGACGATTTTACCAAACTGGAAGCCGTGCCCCAGCGCGTTACGGAAATTGGGGGCATAGATGCCGACATTACCAAAGTGGGCGACAAGTACCAGATGTTTTATGTAGGTGATGCCAAGATCTGGCAGTCGGTATCTGATAAGATAAACAGCGGTTTTCCGGCTACTCGCGAAAGGCGCATAGATCCTGAAAAAGTATCAACAGAAGCCCCTAACGTGTTCAAACGCCTGGCTACAGATAAGTATGTGTTAATGTATGATGTTTACGGCGCGCGCCCCAGCAATATGGGCTTTAGCGAAACCACGGATTTTGTGAGCTTTAAAGATCTGGGCCACTTTAACGAAGGCGTAATGAAGACAACCAACTTTACCAGCCCTAAACACGGTGCGGTAACTTATCTTACTAAAGCTGAGTTAAAGGCAATTACAGAGCATTGGAAGATTGAGATAAAATAAACCCATGACATAGTTGGCTTTTATAATAGATGTAAACAAAAAAAGGGATAACCGCACGGTCATCCCTTTTTTGTTTATTTTCCCCTTTAGGGGGCCGGGGGGCTACGCTTCTACAGCTTGTCCAACCAAATGGTTAGCAACCAAATATTCTGCGATCTGTATGGCATTAGTAGCGGCGCCTTTACGCAGGTTATCGCTTACTATCCAGCAGTTTAAAGTATTAGGCTGGCTCTCATCACGGCGGATACGGCCAACAAAAACCTCGTCTTTATCATGCGCGTCAAGCGGCATAGGGTATTTAAGGTTAGCTACATCATCAGTAACTATAACGCCCGGTGCTTTGCTTAACAGCTCACGTAATTCTGCTAAGTCAAAATCATTAGCAAATTCAATATTCACAGACTCAGAGTGGCCACCCATAACCGGGATACGAACAGTAGTAGCCGTTACACGGATGCTGTCGTCGCCCATAATTTTGTTGGTCTCTTTAACCATTTTCATTTCCTCTTTGGTGTAACCATTCTCGGTAAATACATCAATATGAGGTAAAACGTTCAGGTCAATTTTATACGGATATGCCATAGGGCCATCCACACCGTTACGCTCATTCATTAACTGGTCAACCGCTTTAACGCCGGTACCGGTTACAGATTGATAGGTTGATACCACAACACGTTTGATCTTGTATTTATCGTGTAATGGCTTTAACGCTACTACCATTTGTATGGTTGAGCAATTAGGGTTAGCAATAATTTTATCTTCGGCAGTAAGCACATTTGCATTTACCTCAGGCACTACCAGTTTTTTGGTAGGATCCATGCGCCATGCTGATGAATTGTCAATAACAGTGATGCCTGCTGCTGCAAAAAGCGGCGCCTGCGCCAATGAAGTGCTACCACCTGCCGAGAATAAGGCAATTTCGGGCTTCTGCTTTATCGCATCCTCGGCAGAAACAACCTTGTACTGCTTACCCTTAAAAGTGATCTCTTTACCTACACTTTTTTCGGAAGCAACGGGAATTAATTCTGTTACCGGGAAGTTGCGTTCTTCAAGAACCTGCAACATTTTAGTGCCCACCAAACCTGTGGCACCCACAACTGCGATCTTCATTGTTTTTTTTAATTTGTTAATTAATAATTTATTGCGAGGGGCAAATATCGTATTTTTTTGTTTATGACAGGTAAATTTATTGTAAATGGTGGCTCATATTTTGCTTGTATGTAACTGAAACAGGCTCTGTTGACGTTAAACATTCTACCTTTACAAATATTCGGCAAGCTATGAGCGAAAACATATTGGTTATTGGGGCTAACGGTCAAATTGGTACAGAGCTGGTTGTAAACCTGCGCAGCAGGTATGGCGAAAAAGCTGTAATTGCTTCGGACATTCATACCTCAGACCATCATTTAATAAAAGATGGCCTTTTTGAACTGGTAAATGTTTTAGATAAAGCAGTTCTCGAAGCAGTTTTTGAAAAGCAACGCCCCACCCAGGTTTATTTGTTAGCCGCTATTTTATCCGCCACCGGCGAAAAGCACCCTAAAATGGCCTGGGATTTGAACATGACAGGTTTGCTTAATGTGCTTGATCTGGCTGTGAAGTATAAAACAAACAAGGTTTTCTGGCCAAGCTCCATCGCCGTTTTCGGTCCGCATTCACCGCGAGAAAATACACCTCAGTTTTGCATAATGGACCCGAACACAGTTTACGGATTTAGCAAGCTGGCAGGCGAGCGATGGTGCGAATATTATTACCTTAAACATGGGCTGGATGTACGCAGCCTGCGTTATCCGGGTTTAATTGGCTGGCGGAGCGACCCGGGCGGCGGAACTACAGATTATGCCGTAAATATCTTTCACGAAGCTTTGGCAAACAACAAATACGAAAGCTTCTTATCAGCAGAGACAGCTTTGCCGATGATGTATATGGACGACGCCATACGCGCTACCCTTGAGCTGATGGATGCACCGGCTTATAAATTAAGTATCCGTTCGTCATACAACCTGGCGGGCATCAGCTTTACGCCCGAACAACTATCTGCAGAAATAAAAAACTACTTACCGGAATTTGAAATAACATACGCTGATAACGACCCGCGCCAGGCCATTGCGGATAGCTGGCCAAAATCAATTGATGATACCAAAGCGCAGGAAGACTGGGGCTGGAAAATTAAATATGATCTGGCAGCTATGACAAAGGATATGTTGGATAATTTGACCAGAGAAAACAGTGCTTTATAACGAGCCAAGGGTTTCAATCTACTCGTTATAAAGGCGAGAAAAGCGTTTCACGGTGAAACAAAAACGGTTGTTTTTACAAGCTATTTATTATCAGCATATTATGCCATATCTACAGCTAACGTTACTGACTTATAAGTCGTTTCATTTTGTTTCACCTTGAAATCATAATCTGATAGCAATCAATGGATTATCGAAAAATGGCGTTTCACTTGTTTCATTCGTTTCATATATTTTGTGAAACGCTCATGCATCTTTCCCGGGGCTTTATTTCACCTTACCAGCGTTGTTTACAAACACCACATTTGACAAAACCGCTGTATCTGCTTTATCCGGCACGTGCGAACACATACCTATCCCTACGTAGAAAGGGCCATCCAATTTTAATTCTATAGGTGCGCCGTATTGGGTCATCGGCTCACCAAAAACGCTTACAAACAAGGCAAACTTATCACCCCGCTTTTCAATGCCGATGCGTTGTGCATGAGCTATAACACCTTCATCCATTGATTTGCCGCCCGGCAAAGCGCCACGGCTGGTAATGCGATATTCAAAATCTCTTACGCGTTCACCTTTTTCCGGTCGCCAGCCTAATTGTATCATGCCTTCGCCGTGCAATGCAACCACCACTTGCTTGGCATCGTCATCTAAACTCTGGCGGATAACTATACATGCCTTGCGGTCGCCATAGCCTTTGGGATCCGGATACACGATATCTGTCGCCATTGAAACATCGCCCGAAACCTTCTTCCACAGATAACGGAACTCGTCCCTGACATACCAGATATTGTAACCGGC
Organism: uncultured Mucilaginibacter sp.; assembly: GCA_965650195.1. Lineage (GTDB taxonomy): Bacteria > Bacteroidota > Bacteroidia > Sphingobacteriales > Sphingobacteriaceae > Mucilaginibacter. Next base: position 6,211 of record CBFGNU010000214.1, read on the forward strand.
TGATGTAATGGTATATTTCTTGGTAGCAGGGTTATAACTTGAACTGCCGGGAATAATAGCGGCACCAACGTCACTCTGTCCATCAAATATACCTATGGGCGTCATAGTCGTTTTTGCTTCGCGATGAAAATCAGCAGGGGGTGATACTTGTTTATGCGTTGCAGTGGCCGGCAGGGCCCAATCAGGAACAGCGGGCGTGGCCGGCGTTTGCGCGTTAGCTAACTGTCCAGTAGCTATCATCATACACCAGGGCATTGAAACGCTCCGGAAGGCTTTTGTATGGCAGAATTTCATAACGTTAAGTTTGGTATAAGGGGTGTTACAGCAAATGTAGGTAAGGATTTCAAAAACTGACAGGCTAACTGAAATGTTAGCGGGAGGAGTGCACTCAGGTAAGTACAGCCAATAATTGACGGATGTGCAACGGCGCTCAAAAATTTAAAAGAAACCTGCTATCTTTAACCCCATATTTCCATGCACTATCAACCATGGACCATTGACTAAAATATATGGGAAGAGCATTTGAATTCCGTAAAGAGAGAAAATTTAAGCGTTGGGCCAAAATGGCCATACAATTTACCCGTTTGGGTAAAGAAATAGTAATGGCCGTAAAGGCCGGCGGCGGCGATGTTAACACCAACTCGCGCTTGCGTACTGCCGTGCAAAACGCCAAGGCCGTTAACATGCCTAAAGACCGCGTGGAAGCCGCTATTAAACGCGCGACCAGCCGCGATGAGAAAGATTACGAAGAACTGGTTTACGAGGGCTATGCGCCGCACGGCGTTGCCGTATTGGTTGAGACAGCTACTGATAATACCAACCGTACCGTTGCCAACGTGCGCAGCTATTTTACAAAAACGGGCGGCACACTGGGCAAAACCGGATCGCTGGATTTTATATTCACCCGTAAGTCAGTTTTTACTTTTGATCCGGGCGACCGTGATCTGGAAGAGCTGGAGTTTGAACTGATCGATTCGGGCTTAGAAGATTTGTTTGTGGAAGCTGATGAAGAAGGGAAGGATATAGCAGTAATTCATACGGCCTTTGAGGATTTTGGAAAGATGCAAAAGGGCTTGGAGGCTTTAGGTATTGAGCCTAAATCGGCTAAGTTGGAGCGCGTGCCGCAATCGTTCCATGAGGTATCCGAAGAGCAGGTAGCCGATGTTTTAAAACTGATAGACAGGCTCGAAGAGGATGATGATG
>CBFGNU010000215.1:0-7366 GCA_965650195.1 uncultured Mucilaginibacter sp.
ACCATCCATTTCGGGCATTTGCAGATCCATTAAAACCATATCATAGTCGCAATTTTGAACCAGTGTAAGCGCTATTTCTCCGTTTTCTGCAACATCACATTCAATATCCCACAACTTCATATACTGTTTTGCCAGTATTACGTTTATCTGGTTGTCCTCAGCTATCAGCAATTTAACGCCTTTAAGACTCTTGGTTTCAACCTTATGCTCCTTGTTTTTATGACCAGCAAAGTTTTTTTCGCTGTTTTTCATATCAAGGCTGAAATAGAACGTAGAACCCTTGCCTACCACACTTTTCACCTTGATTTCGCTTCCCATTAACTCCAGCAGGCGCTTGGTAATGGTTAGGCCCAAACCTGTTCCGCCAAACTTGCGCGTAGTGGTTGAACTGGCTTGTGTAAAGCTTTCAAATATATGCTCAACTTTATCATCCTCAATACCAATACCGGTATCAGTGATCTCAAAATCGACAGTGGTATGGGTATCTGTTTTTTTAGTAAGCGATGCCGTAATAGTTACCTTGCCTTCTTTGGTAAATTTAACCGCGTTGCTTATCAGGTTAGTAAGTATCTGCCCAAGCCTTACCGGATCGCCTTTGACGGCGCCGGGTAATTCGTCGTCTATAAACAGTTTTATCTGAATATCTTTCTCCGCAGCTTTTTGCAGCAGGGCTAACCTGATATTGCTGATCAGTTCTTTTAAATTAAAATCGGCTTCTTCAAACTCTATTCTTCCTGCTTCTATTTTACTAAAATCTAAAATATCATTTATCAGCACCAAAAGGTTTTCTGCCGAGAACTTAAGCATTTTAATGTACTCCATCTGGTCCTCGCGCGGATCCAGCTGTTGTAACAAATGTGTAAAGCCAATTACCGCGTTCATGGGCGTCCTTATCTCATGACTCATAGTCGACAAAAACTGTGCCTTGGTCATGGCAGCTTTTTCGGCAATATCTTTAGATGCTATCAGCTGTGCCTCCAGTTCCTTTGCCTTTTCTATCTGTATTTGTAAAAATTTGATAATGGTTATCAGATCATCGTCAGACTGGTCAACAGCCGCTATAGCATCAGGAGTAAGTGCGCCTATAGCCTTTTTTATTTCGGATATAGACTTCTGTTTTATCTCATTTTCTGTCAACAAAAAACTGTTAACCTCCTGGTACTCGCGCTCACTAACAGTAAACGCATGCTCAGACAGTTTCTTTGATTTTTCAAATGAGTTGTACGAGTTACTAACGCTTTCCAGGAAACTTTGCATAGCTTCACTATCCAGATCACAGTTGGGCAAGTATTTTTTTATCTGTTTGTTTAAAATGCTATGATATTCCATTCAGCGGGTTTCAGTCTATAAATTAGATCATTGTTAAACTTCAGTAAAGGTGGTAACTGTCATGGTTTGGTTATGCAATTCGCATTGCACACTTTCACTAAACGGCGAAATTTCGCCATAACTGTAAAATCCCGTAATGGTTGCTTTCTCCCCTAAAATTTCTTTGGCTGCTTCCAGTTCCTCGTATGTCCTGTCTTGCAATATCAGTTTACGGCCAACGCAGCTTACCAGCACCGCAAGTTCGGGCTTGCCGTTTTCAATATCCGCAAAGGCATTGCTTGCCGCGGTTGACGAAGCTTCTATTATTTTATCAAAATTGGCTTTCATTAGCCTAACCCTGCTACCCTCGGGCAAATTACCCGCAAACGTCATTGATTTTTGTTCTTCATCAATGCTTAAAATGGTTCTCACTACATTCTTCTCATCGCCGTTCATTCTTAACGACAGCGGGAACAACAATGCAGAGCCAGGCAGTTCCTCTACATAATCGCCCAGGTATTTTTTATACAGGTCAAGCGCATTATCGCCATCAATTTCAAAAAGAATGTTTTTGTTTGATTTAGTGATGGTACGTTCCGGCCCAAACTCGTCCCAACCGCCAACAGAGCCATGACCAACCTTAATGTTCTTGCCGTAAAAGCCCACAGCAATTACGTTCCCCTGCGATGGCACCTGGTTTATGCCTGTATAGGTTTTTTCAAACCGGGCAGCATCGCCGGCTAAACCGCCGGTAACGGGCACGTTATGCTTATTGTCTTTATTTAAGCCGCTCACTAATTCGCTGCCATTAATAAAAGTACCGTCTGATATGATGAACACACAGCTCAAGCCATCAGCCGATAGCTTGTCCATTAAAAACACACCTGTATCAAAACTATTGGCATGGTGCTTAATATTTGTTTTAACGGAGCGTACAGTAGTTTTCTCAAACTCAATAGCAGTTACTACAGCGCTATCATCGTAAACCGCATCGTCTAATATCTCGCCGGCTGTTGAAGAAAATACGATATCTGCTTTTGGATAAAGTGATCGTAAATGACTATAAACCTCAGGTTTTATTATAGCGTCAGACGATCCGAACACCAAAACCAATTGACATTTTTCGGCATTCAGGTCAGAAGGGAAATCTTTCCAGCTGTTGCCAACAAAGTGATGCTGTCTTGTTTTCATTGCTTTAAGCGGTTAAAAACAGTTTAAGTTTAATAGAGGGTTGTTAAATCTACAAAATATTAAATTAAAACGCGGTTGGCAAAAAAACCATTTTTCCGGCCTTGCAACAATATTTTTCAACGTAATGGTATACGCAACCCGTTATTGGAATGTTGTTTAAACATAAATTTTTATGAAAAACGAGAAAGAATTAAGGGCATAAGGAGAAGCGTGACAAGATAGCACAGGTGAAGCGAGTAAACGAATATACCCCTACCCTTTCACATGCCTCTTAACCAGCGCTAAAAGCTCTTCCAGGTCAAAAGGTTTGTGCAGGTAACCGTCGGCAAGGCCTGCCTCGGCTATTTCTTTTATATTGCTAACCGCTGATATCATGATCACCGGGATGTGGCTTGTAGCCGGGTTACTTTTAAGTTCACGACTTATTTGCTGTCCGTTGGCGTCGCTTTTCCACTCGGTAAGCCAGTTATCCAACAACACCATATCCGGCGCTATCTGGTTAAACGATTTAAGTATTTTGGAATCTTCGGAAGTTGTAACGTCATACCCTTCTTCTTCCAGCGCTAACTGGATAGAATCTCTGATGTCTTTATCATCCTCAATAACTAAAATTTTCTTCGCCATACTTTACGCCTAATACGCGTTTGCTCCAGGTTGTCAACGGTATTAAACAGATAACCTTTTTTGGCAGAAAATTGTTTTTGAAAGAAAGGTAAAATTTAGTCTTTAGCGTTATAGCAAACACGGCAGCGCGGCTCATAACTGTCTTTTTCGCCAAGGAGTACCCTTTCTTTACCGGGCACCAGCCTGTACGAATAAAGCGCCGGGTTGCCGCATTTAACGCATACCGCATGCACTTTGGTTACCGACTCGGCAATGGCCATCAACGCGGGCATAGGGCCAAAGGGGCGGCCCTTAAAATCCATATCTAAACCCGCCACTATTACCCTTATGCCACGGTTGGCCAGGGTAAGACAAACTTCGGGCAGGGTGGCATCAAAAAACTGTGCCTCATCTATACCAACCACCTGCGCGTGGCCCACCATCAGCAACATTTTTTCGGGCTTATCAATGGGCGTTGACGCGGCAGCTACCGCATTGTGCGATACCACATCATTCTCATCATAACGCACATCCAGCTTAGGTTTGAATACTTTAACGCTCAGCCGGGCATACCGCGCACGATTTATACGGCGGATGAGCTCTTCCGTCTTTCCGGAAAACATAGAGCCGCATATCACCTCTATCCCCCCTCCTGATTCGTTCTTCCTGCTAAAAATTTCGTCGCTGAGCTGCATTCACGTGGTTTGTAGAGGCCTAATATCAGAATTTAATGCTTAATTTTGATAGCATTTTCCAGAATACATGTTATGAGGCAAAAGGAAGTATTTAATAAAATAGGACTAATATTAAAAGAGCTTAACGACCAGTACAAATACCTTGAGGCAAACCCGGATGACATGAACAGCCTTGAGCTGGAACTTTTTGTAGCCAACGCTCATTTTTTGGCGGACCATGCCGAGATTGTAAACAAGATAAATTTACAATTAAGTACCCAAAAGGCTGCTTTACCTGCCCCGAAAGAAGAGCCAAAATCTGAAGAAAAATATTTTGAACCCGTTGTACGGCAACCTGCAAAATCGCGGGGAGAGACAAACGACACATCTGAAGAACCGCCTGTTATTAACTTTGAAATTTCGCCTGCGGCGGATGAGGAGGAGCCGGAAATAATAAGGCACGAGCTTGATGTTGAAGAAATACCCGACTGGGACGAAGAAGAAGCAGAGGTTGAAGATGAACCCATAGTGGAAACCGTAATTGACGAAGAGATGCTGACGGTGCCCGAAGAAAACCTGGCCGAATATGAGGAAGAAGAAATGCTTACCGCGCCGGGGGATATGCCCACTAAAGAAGACCTGGCAGCCGATAGGCCACAGCACACCCTAAAAGAGTTTACAGAAAAAAGTGAAAAGGCTGAACAAGCGAAAGACGAAGTACTGACCATTAATCAGCGCATGTCTGCCCAGTTAAAAAAAGGGGGTGTAGCGGATGAACCTGTAGGTCAGCCAATAAGCGACCTTAAACACGCTATTAGTTTGAATGATAAGTTGCTGTACATAAAAGATCTTTTTAACGGCTACAGCCTGGCCTACAGCGAAGCTATTGAGATATTGAACAGACTCACTTCTTTTGAGGATGCAGAACGCTTTTTAACCAAAAATTACGTAACCAAAAACAATTGGGAAAACAAGGCCGATACAGTTGCAAAGTTTTACGCGGTGTTGAAAAGAAGGTATGCCTGATAAAAGCCGGCTTGTTAATATGTGAGTAAAACCAATATTGCAGCAATCAAAATTATTAAATAGCTTTATATCCAAATAGAATAGACCCGAATGAGACGCCTGATAGATCTTTTTAAAAATAAATTCTTCCTGGTTACGGTTGCTTTTGTGGTGTGGATGACTTTTTTTGATAAAAATGATCTGCTATCGCAATACCAATACCACCAGCAGGTAACTAAACTGGAAGAAGAGCGCGATTTTTATAAAGAAGAAACTGATAAAGTAAGCAAAGACCTGGAGGAGCTTACCTCAAACCCCCAACAGCTAGAAAAATTTGCCCGCGAAAAATACCTGATGCGTAAAGACAATGAGGATGTTTTTGTTGTGGTAAAGGAGAAAGTAGCAGAATAATTTACAAAATCCTATTCTTCCTCTTGCGCTCGTCTGCGACGAGTGCTTAAAATGGTAATTATGAAATGGATATTTCTCTGTTTTTTGATCTTGATTGCCAATATCTCCGCTGCACAAACAGATACATCACGCAAAGGTCTTTTGCAGATATCCAAAAGTGACGATAGCATATTTTATGGTTGCGAATGGGATGACGAGCTCTATCTGAAAAGCGTAAAGGAATTTATTCTTCGGCAACACTGGCTTGTAGGTATGACCGAACTGTGTTTAATTTTTCCTAATGAACTATCCGGCAAATTCGGAAAGTTAAATGAACTACACGTAAATACTACATTGATCAAAATAAATCACCAACTAAAAAAAGGCTATCCGTATATAAAACTTTCTACCTACAAATCAGATTCGCGAAAAAGCTATTATTATGTTGACTTCACAGCAGAATCAACCGGAGGTGCTATTTCTAAAGGAGAGTTCCTGTTTGAATGCAAGGGTAAAAGGTTACAGTATGTGCGTGGGAGATATGTGACGGCCGTGCAATAATGCGCCAGATTCTAGTTCTTGCGCTCGTCTGCGACGAGTGCTTAAAAAGGTTACGCAATTGCATCGCGTTTTTTTTTCTGTTTCAAAACGCCAAATCCACTGTTCCAAAGTGTTCCAAATTTCATAAAAAATCACCAAAAAACGGCCTAAAAGTGTTCCAAACTGTTCCACGCTAAAATACATTGGTGCTAACAATCAGGTATTTAGTACCGTCAACAGCTTTTACACCCTTTATATTTTTTGGAACACGCAATACCCAATTTTCACCACTCAATCCTTACGCGGCAACGGCCTTTTCTTTGCGTTTAAACCTGATCTTGCTACCTACAAACAACATCCCCAAAACAGCCAAAAAGCTGCCGGTTTTAGGCAGATAGTCGCCATATTTAACGTAGAAGGTAAGGTCGCTGTTCAGGTTGATATCCTGCTTAAGCGCCGCTCGCACCCACCATTTACTTTGCTGCACAATGTCGCCGCGCTGGTTAATAAACGCGGAGATACCCGTATTAGCCGAGCGGCAAACCCAGCGGCGGGTCTCAATGGCGCGCAGCTTGGCGTAGTCCAGATGCTGGTCTTTACCAGAGGTGTTCTCCCACCAGCCATCGTTGGTTATAATAGCGATGAACTGCGCGCCGTCTTTCACCCCTCCGGCCACCCATTCACCCCATATGGACTCATAGCAGATAACCGGCGCGGCGCCAATGCCGCTTTGGGCGTATAATACTCCGGCTTTTTCCTGCCCTGCATAGCTGCCGACAGCACCACCCAAATGCTCAAAGACAGGCTTTAAAAATGAAAGTGCGTCGCCAAATGGCAACGACTCGGCACCCGGCACCAGCTTTGATTTATGATAGAACTGCACCTCTGCTGAATTCTCAATGTTAACAGCCGCATTGTACCTGTCATAAAACTGAGTAGTGCCCGGTATCGGATCGGCTGTACTAGTTTTGCGATCGTTAAACAACTTACTGGTCTCGGCACCGGTAATTACGTTACCGTTACGATACTTACTTAAAAACCGTTGGATCTGCGAATAGGATGGGCTATCGCGTATGTGATCCTCGTCTATAACATCGGGTATAGCGGTTTCGGGCCATAAGAAAAACTCAGTATTTACCTGACCCACCGAATCAGACAGTTGCGTAAGTGCTTGCAGTTGTTGGTCGGTAGGAATAATACCGCCTTTTGAATAAGGATCAATATTAGGTTGCACCACCACTATATTAGATGGATCAGACTGCTCCTTGTAGTTATAATATCTATACAGCGAGAAGCTAAGCGGCAGTATAAAAACCGCTGCCAAAGCACCCGACAACTTCAACCGGCTTTTTGCTACCTGCGCCTCCGATAGACCCATATAGATCAGGAATATCAATATATTAACCACCCATATCCAAATAGTGCCGCCATAAACGCCGGTGTACTCATACCACTGTATCCATTGATGCGATACTGCGAAACCGTTGCCGAGCGTCATCCATGGGAACGCGAGGTCCCAGCTTTGATGCAGGTATTCGTAAGCTATCCAAAAGCAAACCAAGGCTATTAAACCTTTGCTGCGGTTAGTGACCAGCCTAAACCGATAATACAGCCAAAATGCAGTAGCCATTAACAGCGGACCAAGCGAATAAGGT
>CBFGNU010000216.1:0-7309 GCA_965650195.1 uncultured Mucilaginibacter sp.
GTCCAGGGTACTATGGGATATGTTACCGTTGCCGGGGTTAGGGTTGAATTCTTATCCACCGCACTAATGGTTAAAGTTATACCACCCAGTATTATTTTCTGTATAACCTCAGCCTCTGTTGCCTGGCAAACCAGGTACAAATTATCTGCATCGTTAGAAAGGGTATACGACATTTCGGTAGCACGATTGTACGCCTGAAAAGTATTGTTCCATTCGGTGGGCTTGCCATCTATTTTAATTCCGGTGGGCGCAAAAAAGCCGGTTTCCTGTTTGTTGGGTAATTTTTGCGCGCATACTATATTATGCATACCCATTAGCGCGGCTGATGCTAAAACATACTTTAGATTCATTGGTAATTGGTTTGGTCGGTACCAATCTACGAAAAGTTCGTAAAAAAACAAGGGTCAACTACATTTTTCTTCCTTGCGCTCGTCTGCGACGAGTGCCTAATATGAAATCGTGATTACATCGCGTTATTTAGCAAAAGCAACAGTTAATGCGGTTACCTGTCTTATGCTTCTCGCTGCCTTTTTATCATCGGGTACTATAATTCTGAAAGGTCCTTCGGTTGCGGGTAAAGCATTGCCGTCTACCTTATCAGCCAGGATGATCTGTTTATCTGTAAATTCCTTATCCAGTTCAACCAACGCGAAAACAACTTTGTAGCCATCAATAGCTTCTGCCAAAACATATTTGGTGAGGTTCAGTCCCCTGAGCGCTGCTCCCGATGTTACGCCTGCTTTTTGTAAAATATCTGCAAGTAAAACACCCGAATAGCTATGGTCTTTACCTGCTTTATCTTTATAAGTTACGGATATCTGTTTAAATTTCTGCAACTCTGCCTTATCAATATTTAAAGGCGTTGCCACCTCGCCGGTTACCTTAACCAATTGCGCATTTGCAGCAATAGCAACAATTAGAAGAAGCGAAAATAACAGGGAAGAGAAAAGTTTTTTCATCGTTATATTTTTAAAAGCATAAGGCTAAAGTAAGTAAAATTTAGACTGCAAAAAACCTACCCTTAATCATTTTAAAATTAGTGTTACACAGATTGGTCAAAATCAAACAATGCGCTGTTCTGACTCAGAAAAGCTGCGAAGCTACTTTGCAATTGATGGAATTTTTCGATGAGCTTTAGTCCTTCTTTTGTAACCGTAGCCTTACCTCCGCCTTTGCCCCCTCGTTGCGAGGTAACAACGGGGCTTTCAAAGTGAGAATTGATGTGATTAATAAGATCCCAGGCTTGCTTGTACGACATCTTCATTTGCAAGGCCGCCTGCCTGATGGAACCTGATGCATGGATACGCTCCAGTAGTTCAACCCGGCCATGGCCAAGAACCTTTTCTCCGCCAACTTCAAGCCATATGCGGCCATTTAGATCAAAATGGGATTCTGCCATGTAATTTTGATGAGCGTAAATTTAATTATAAAAGTCTTCTGAAATCCAGGTCTTTATTATATTTGAAAAACTTAACCAATTATCAATTTTCAAATCTACGCCCGGAAAATGAAACGCATTTTAACGTTTGTTATATTTTTATCTGTTACACTGGCCTCATGCACGCTGTTAGCCCAAAGCGGCCCGCCAACCAGTGGTAATGCCCAATTAGGTTCTCCAAATGCAGTGATAAGATTACCCGGTGAACCTGAAACAAGCACTGACCCCGACCATGTTTACACCTCTATTGAGGTGGCTCCATCATTTAAAGACGGGTTTAGTGGTTTGATTACATATTTCAATAAGAACATGAAATACCCTCAGCTGGCAAAACAAAATGGCGTAGAGGGAAAGGTATTTTTAGTATTTATAGTTGAGAAAGATGGCAGTCTAAGTTCGCCTAAAATTATAAAGGGCATTGGCTCGGGTTGCGATGAAGAAGCCATGCGACTGATATCGGCTTCACCAAAGTGGAGTCCGGGACAAATTGGCGGCAAGCCGGTAAGGGTCCAATATACTTTACCTATTGTATTTGATATTGCCAACGCGCAGCAAAAATAGGCATCATGTGGCCGTGTTTATGCGGCGTATTTTAATAATTATTTATTTCCTAACTCCTCTGCCAAACCAACCAAAAGCCCATCTGCACTGCGCAGGTAGCAAAGCTTATACACGTTTTCGTAATTAACTACTTCGCCAACCAATTGGGCGCCCTGCTTTGTCAGCCTTGCTACCAACTCATCAAGGTCTTGAACGGTAAACATAGCACGCAGGTAGCCCAGCGCGTTAACCGGTGCCGAGCGGTGATCTTCAATAACCGCAGGAGCAATAAAGCGTGAAATTTCCAGCTTGCTATGTCCATCGGGTGTAACCATCATAGCCACCTCAACATTCTGATTGCCCAGCCCGGTAACCTTACCGGCCCACTCCCCTTCTATGTTGCCCCGCCATTGTAATGCAAGACCTATCTCGGTAAAAAAAGAAATGGCGTTATCCAAGGATTCAACAACGATGCCCATATTGTCCATTCTTAATAATTTGTTTTCTGCCATGGTATTATCTTATTTTAATTACTGCTATAATATTAGTGCAAACCTCTCGCAAATTTAAGTCACTTAATTATTAAATTAGTCATCGCCGAATACGCCGCTATAAAATCTTTAAATAGTACGGGCTTTAATCCCTTTATACATATGAGACGAAACATCGTGATTAATACAGCATTAATTATAACAACTATAGTGCTGACAGTTTATATATTTTTTCATAATCAGAATCGTGTGGATATAGCACCATCAAAAAACGTTCATTTAACCAATAGTAATAAAATAACGATAGCTAACTACAAAGACATTGATTCGGTGAAAACTAAAGCAACTTATTATTTGGATGTGATTAGACAAACCCATCGCAATGGCTCCACATCTGCCGCAAAAGATAATATGGCACTCGGCGGTATAATTATTTGTCAATTAGCTTTATTGTTTTTAAACCTCCGCCCATCCAAGCTGTAAGCATGGACGTAAAATTATTTAAGCGCCTCGCTTAAATGAAAAAACAAAACATCGCCAATTTAAGCGGGACGCTTAAATTGTTAGCATCCATTGAGACACTTGGATGGGCGATGGGCGTTTTAAAAAAACATATCCGCAAAACATGGGTTAAGTAGACATGCGTTGGCATTTTTACTTTTTTATTAGTTTTTTATTGACGGGTTTAGCGGCTATAGGGCAGACGGTGGTGACGGGCCAGGTGGTTGATGCAGCAAGCGGAAAGCCGTTGTCGTCGGTATCGGTGAGCTTTGCAGGGAGTACCGTGGGTACTCGGGCGGATTCACTGGGGCGGTTTCGGTTATCCGGGGCGGGGAGCTTTACGCAGGTGGAGTTTTCGTACGTAGGGTATCTACCGACCCTTAAGACGATAGTGGCAGGGAAGGAAAATAAGTTACAGGTACTATTGGAGCAGGATGTAGCGGAGCTGGCAGGCGTGACAATTAATACGGGCAGGCGCGGGCCATACAGGAACAAGGGGAACCCCGCAGTAGAACTGATACAAAAGGTGATCGACCATAAAAAAGAGAACCGGGGCGGGGAATATTTGCAATATGAGCAGTATGATCGAATGGGCCTGTCATTATTTAATTTGCCGCAAAAGCTGGTAGAGAGTAAGTTTTTTAGTAAATACAAGTTTATGCTGGACACCGTGCAGGGGCAAACTTTTTTGCCCGTATTGCTGGAAGAGAAGTTATCTGACGTTTACAGGAAAAAACAGGTGCAAAAGGCTTACAAAGGGGTAAATATTTTGCAGTTTATTGATACGGCAGGCGTTAAGCTGTATGTAAACCAGTTTTATGGGCGCGAGATAGATATTTATGAGAATAATGTGTTTATCCTGGCTTACCAGTTTTTAAGCCCGATAGCAGATAACGCGCCAAATTTTTATAAGTTTTTTATTACCGATACAGTTGATAACCAGGTAGAGCTCTCTTTTACGCCACGTACTAAAGGCGATCTGTTGTTTGAGGGCAAACTGACCGTTAGCCTTGACGGGAAATACGCGGTAACGGCTTGCGAACTGCGGCTGAACCGGAAGATAAATGTGAATTTTGTGCGGAGCTTTGATGTGGTGTTAAACTTTACGCCGCAAGCTGATGGGCGTTACCTGCTGACACAAAGTAAGGTAGAGGCAGATTTTGGCTTGACGAAAAAGGGTTGGGGTGTTTTTGGCGACCGTACGGTGGTGTATCGCAATTTCCGGAATAATCCGGTGCAGGTATTGACACCTGCAAATGGGTTTGATACGCTGAGCAAGGGGCAGGCGCAGGTTTATGCCAAACTGTATAAGCTGGAGCAAATGCCATCGTACAAACGAACGATATGGGGGCTAACCACGCTGACATCGGGTTACGCCGACACCGGGCCCGTACAAATTGGGCCCTTGGCGCAGTCGCTCTCTTTTAACGCACAGGAAGGCCTGAAACCGGAAATTGGATTCAGGTCGACACCTAAACTGGACAGCACATTTTATTTTGAAGGCTTTCTGTCATACGGTACCAGGGACCACCAGGTGAAACGCAACGCAATTGGCTACTTGTCGTTAAATAAGGTAGCGCCTTATCGCTTTCCGAATGACTACTTTAAAGTGAGCTACCTGTATGATGTGGATGTGCCCGGGCATACGTTTTCGGTGACCAACAGGTCTACCACATTGTCTTCGTTTCAAGTAGGGAAAACGGATTACTGGCTCTACAGCCGCATTATCCAATTTGAGTATGTTAAAGACTTTGAAAACCATTTTTCTTATAGAATAGGTTACAAAAACTGGAAACAAGCGCCGGCAAAGGCATTGGTTTTTCAGCTGGCTGACGGCACTACCATCCCCAGCCTTACAACCAGCGAACTTGGCCTGCATTTACGCTATGCACCGCATGAAGAGATTGTACAAGGCGCCCGCAACCGGCACAGCATCCATAACCCCTATCCTATTTACGACCTGCAGATCAACCGCAGCCTGAGCGGTACTTACAAGTACACCGATATCGGCATAAATATTTATAAACGCTTCTATCTTTCACAGGCGGGTTTTACCGATGTTACGCTATTGGGTGGGTATGTATTGGGCCAGGTACCGTTCCCGTTGCTTAATATAAGCCCGGCCAACCAGTCGCTGGCTTATAAACGGGATGCCTATAATGCTATGAATTACCTTGAATTTGTGAGCGATCATTATGCGGGCCTTAACTTCACCCACACGTTTAACGGCTTCTTCTTAAACAAGATCCCGCTGATAAAGCGCCTTAAATGGCGCGAATTTGTATCGGCCAAAATTTTATATGGCGGCCTGCGCGCCGAAAACGACCCTGCGCAAAACAAGGATCTATACCGCTTCCCCAGCGCCGTTTACGCCCTGGGTGGCACGCCCTATGTAGAAGGCGGTGTGGGCATAGCTAATATCTTTAAATTCTTTCGGGTGGACGTAATCCGTCGCTTCAATTATTTGGATCACCCCAACGTCAGCACCTATGCTATAAAATTCAGCTTCTATCCGCAGTTTTAAGGTACATATAAAACAAAAAGGCGCTACATGAGCGCCCTTAATTATGAATATACTGACCGGGCCTTACGCCACGTAAGCAAACTTATATCCAATTCCTCTCACTGTTTGCAGGTATTGCGGGTAGTCAGGGTTAGTTTCTATCTTTTTACGCAGGCGTACAATGTGCATATCCAGCGTGCGGGTGTTTACATCGGCGTTGTAGCCCCAAACTTCCATCATTAGTTCTTCGCGGTTAATTACTTTGTTTTTGTTCTTTAAAAAGTAAAGCAATATGCGGTTTTCTAATATGGTCAGCTCAATTTTTTTGCCATCCTTTATCAGCAGGTGCGTATTAGGATGATGCTCCATATTAGCGAAGCTGTAAGTCTCTGATTTTTCGTTGTTCAGTTGGAACTTGATCTTGTTATCAATCAGCGCCACCATCACATCCATGTTAAATGGCTTGGTAATATAGTCGGACACGCCGAAGCCATAAGCATCTATCTTATCAATATCCTGCTGCTTAGCGGTGGTCATTATTATCAGCTTGTCAAACCCTTTGGCGCGCACGTTCGCACACACTTCCGATCCTTGTTTACCGGGCAGCATCCAGTCCAGCAAAACTATATCAGGATGCTGCGAAAGAATGATCTCTTCGGCATCGTCGCCATTGCTAGCTTCTAATACCTTATATCCTTCTGATTCCAGGCGCTCAGCCACTAAAAAACGCAGGTTTTCATCATCCTCAACCAGCGCAATCTTTATCTCTTTGTTTATCATCTCAATTTTCGTAAGGCAACGTTATTAAAAACTCCGACCCTTCGTTAACCTTGCTCCGAACTACAATGGTACCATTCATAAAATTTACCAGTTCTTTGCAAAAGGCCAAACCCAGGCCAACGCTTCCGTTTTTGTTATATTGGTTCTCTAATCTATAAAATTTTCTAAAGATATTGTTTAATTCACTTTTTGGGATACCTATCCCATTGTCAATAAACGAAAATATAATATTACGCTTTTCGGCGCTTACATTTATAAAAAGCGTTCTTTTTTCAGGATGCGAGTACTTGTAGGCGTTCTCCATCAGGTTTTGAAAAATACTTCCCAGTAAAACCGCGTCGGCTTCAAAATACACCACATTTTTTATTTTGTAATCCAGCTTAAAGTCGGGGTATTTAATGGTAAAGGTATCAATATAGCCTTTTACAAAATCGGCTATGTTTATCTTATCCTTTTTTATTTTGATGGATTTATTTTCCAGCTGAGTGAATGACAGCAGCTTATTCATCAGCTCGTTCAGCTTGTCCGCCTCCTCATCCAAAATTTTGCCGTAATGGCGGCGCTGCCGCTCAGTAAGTTCACTGTCGCCCCGCAGGTTTGAGCCCGCTATTTTTATTACGCTCACGGGTGTTTTAAACTCGTGGGTAAAGTTGTTTATAAAATCGTACTGGAGCTTAAACAGTTTAAGGTTAACGTTAAGGTTGCGGTAAATGAGCCAGCCAATCAACACAAAAAAGAAATAAACCAGTACTATAATGCCGCCGGCAGGTGCAAACCTGCGATTGGCCTCGGCCCGCAAATAGCTCTTTGACGATTTAAAATACAACTTGTAATCTGACAAGGCGCCCGATAGCGCCACCTCGTCTGTTGAAACCTGCGTACGGTCAATATCAGGCGGATCATAAACAAATTGCTTGATAGAGATATCCTGGTAAAGTTCAGGGTTGGTATTAATTATCTTGAGGTACTGCGGATCAAGGTAAAAGGTAAACATGTTCTGATTGTAGTAGGCAGGCGAATAACCGCTCCGCTGCAGATCATGATAGGCTTTAAGGT
>CBFGNU010000217.1:0-7280 GCA_965650195.1 uncultured Mucilaginibacter sp.
TGCCAAACCTCCGCCGGCGACAAAAAAAGCATGAGGTAAATAATCCGGAATGCCAACCCGCTCAAAAGTTTCAACAAATTGTGCGTACTCCGTTGTATATATGTCAGAGTTAGAAGGGTTGGTTAAAGCCGCTAACATCAAACTCTTTTTAAATTGCTCATCGCCCAGCATTTTTGGATGGTTGTATCCCAAGGGAACAGAAGCAAAACAGGTAAAAAAATCAAGCAGGGTCCGCTTGTTTTTTGAATCGTATATGTACACGCCTTCACTTTTTTCCATATCAAAAGTAAGGTCGTAACCATCGGCTAAAACGTGTTTTTTCAGCGATTTTATAACATTTTCGGGAGCGACAGATAGATTGTACATAGCAGCAGATTATATTATCAAATGTACAAAAAATGGCCTGAATGCCATAATTGGGCGGTTTTTGAACCGATCGAAAAAAAAACAACTTTAAATAAACTAAAGCAACTTTTTGTCCCGATGTTAAAAACGGTATAAAGGTTTTCTATAGTGTAAACTTGTCTTTCATCCCCAGTAAACCCCAGATACCGCCGCTATGAATGGCTAAAATTTTACTGCCGGGAGCAAATTGATCTTTTGCGGCCATATCATAAATAGCATACAGCATTTTACCGGTATAAACGGGATCTATCAGTATGCCTGTTTCTGCAACAAATGTTTTAATAAAAGCAATAAGTTTCGGGTTTACTTTTGCGTATCCGCCGAAATGATAATCAGTGTGTAGCTTATATTCATGTGGCTGTAGTAAAAGGGCATCAATAGCTTCGCGTAAAAAATCGCCGCCTTTTAAAACAGGTATGCAATGCATTTGTGTGGTTAATTGATGGGTATTTAAGCCATTAACAATACCTGCTGCCATGGTGCCGGTGCCACATGCGCAAAAAATATGGTCGTATGTTTCGGTTAGCTCATCCACCAGTTCACTGCAACCCCGCGCGGCCTCGGGCGATGCGCCGCCTTCGTCGATAAAGAACGCATCATTATCCTCAACAAAATGTTGGTTGAATAGTGCATGTTTATCCCGATAGCTGTCCCTATCAACATAAATCAAATTCATGCCGTGCATCCGGCACATAAAAAGCATGTCGTTTTCAATTTCGTCGCCACGCACAAACCCCGTGGTTTTAAAGCCGAATAATGCTGCAGCGCCGGCAGTGGCTAACAAATGATTAGAGAAAGTTCCTCCAAATGTCACTAAATGGTTTTTGTTCTGCGACCGCGCTTTTTTAAGAAGATATTTAAGCTTACGCCATTTATTGCCTGATATTATAGGGTGTATCAGGTCGTCGCGTTTTATAAAAACAGATAAGCCCCGTTCATCAAAAAGCGAATGCTTTATTTGATGGACGGGGCTATAAATATCCAGATCGATATTCATTAACCGGCGTTAAAACCCAAGCCCTATGCCACCATTACCAGAAATATACCCGCTGCCACTACCTACCGAAGCATAAATACGTAAAATAGCCAGGTTTAACTGAAAACCTACATCGCCACGAATACCGTCTATGCGGATTTCATTAATGTGAACCGGATCTGTAAGTGTGGTATATGTATAAATAGGTCCGCTTGGTCCGGCAGTACCGCCGGATTTAACTACATATTTACCTAGTACGCCAAAATCGGTTTTTGCAGTTTGATAACCTACCGATACAAACGGAGTAAAGAATAATAGTTTTTTTGACAGGATAGCCTGTACATTAACGCCGCTGAATTTAGCATCAATGCGCTGGTTGTTTGAAGCATTTGATGTGTTATCGTCGTTAGCTACGTTAAGCGGTTTTGAATAATTGATACGGCTGTAGTTTACAGCTACCGCAAGATCAAAAGTGCTTGTTTTAGAAAAGTCTTTTATTATGTTGTGTTTAAAACCAAGGCCAAACAACCCAACTGTTCCTGCATCTTCGCCTAGTTTTATATCAGGTGTTATACGGAAAGTAACATCAGTGTTTTTTACTAAACCAACGGTTAACTGAATGTTGGGTGCCGGTATAACGCTAAGCACTGCATCAGGCATTTTAAATGTTCCAAGTTTGGTATTGTTAGCATCATACAAAGCCATAACCGGGGTTGCCACGTCTTTGTCGCCACCAAAAGTTTGTGCAATGTTTGTAGTAGAAGTAACATCTGGTCTAACTTTGCTTGACAGGCCTATCTTAGTAACATCAAAAGTTTTGTCCATAGTTGGTACAAGTGCTGCATTTGCTGTTATCCGCAAATCAAAATGCAAAAGTTTTTTAGTAGCAGCGGTGTTATTCCAACCACTGTTTAAACCAATACCAAAGCCTTTAAATAAAGGGTTAGCATAGTTTTTGAATAGCAGTGTTGCATCTGCCGAGTTTGATCTTAATAAATCACTAAAGCCGTCATCGTCCTGTGCGTTAGCCGTTAATGAGGCGCCGACAAGTAATACCGCCGCGATAAAAGAGTAGAGTTTTTTCATAATCGTGATTTTAAATTAATTGGTAAAGTAAATGTATGATATTATTACTATTAAAAAAATAAGTACAAATGGGTATTTAATAACCATCATACAAAACCGATATTAAAAAAACAGCTACTTTTGCCTACATGGATCAGGACGTTGAAGCATACGAGCAGGAAGAGCAGGACCTATATGAACATCTACGCGTTGTAGTTGATAAGGGGCAGTCGCTTTTACGTATTGATAAGTTTTTGATGCACAGGGTTGAAAACGCATCGCGCAACCGCATACAAAACGCTATTGACGCCGAAAACGTGCTGGTGAATGATAAGGCAGTTAAGCCCAGCTATAAGGTGAAGCCGCTTGATGTTATATCAGTAGTCTTACCGCATCCACCACGCGACACAGAAGTTTATCCTGAAAATTTACCTATCACCATTGTTTATGAGGATGAT
Source organism: uncultured Mucilaginibacter sp. (assembly GCA_965650195.1). Classification (GTDB taxonomy): domain Bacteria; phylum Bacteroidota; class Bacteroidia; order Sphingobacteriales; family Sphingobacteriaceae; genus Mucilaginibacter. Next base: position 2,905 of record CBFGNU010000217.1, read on the forward strand.
GACGTATTGGTGGTAAATAAAGAAGCCGGTATGGTAGTGCATCCGGGTTATAACAACTACACCGGTACTTTAGTGAATGCGTTGGTGTATCACTTTCAGCAACTACCTACACTGCCCGGAAATGACGGCCGGCCGGGGTTGGTGCACCGCATTGATAAAGACACGTCGGGTTTGCTGCTCATCAGCAAGAATGAGCGCTCTATGAATTATCTGGCTAAACAGTTTTTTGATCACACCATCACACGTAAATATCTGGCACTGGTTTGGGGCGATTTAGAGCATGATGGTACCGTAACCGGCTACATTGGCCGTAGCGTAGCCGACAGGCGCGTTATGTCAATATATGACGATCCCGAAAAAGGAAAATGGTCTGTAACGCACTACAAAGTGTTAGAGCGGCTAAATTATGTTACGTTGATAGAATGCCAGTTAGAGACCGGCCGTACGCACCAGATACGCGCCCATATGAGGCATATCGGGCATCCTTTATTTAGCGATGCCACGTATGGCGGCGACAAGATATTGAAGGGAACTGTGTTTAGCAAATACAAGCAGTTTGTTGAAAATTGTTTCGAGTTGATGCCCCGGCAGGCATTGCACGCGCAAACCCTTGGCTTTGTTCATCCATCAAAAAAGACGTACATAAATTTTGAAGCACCAATTCCGCCAGATTTTTGGGCAGTGCTTGAAAAGTGGCGAAAATACACCGCTCCGGTATAAATAGGCTTATAAGCCCTATGTTTGTAACAATAGCAAAACTACCTTTGTCAAAACATTATTTTAAACGTCCTGCTGCTGCCCATGCTTTTTATAAATTTTAACGGGGAAATATTACCTGCAGATACCAAAGTACTTACAGTTGCTAACCGGTCCTTCAGGTATGGCGATGGTTTGTTTGAAAGTATGCGCATGCTAAAGGGGCAGCTTAAATTTGCAGGTGAGCACGCTAAGCGACTGCAAAAAGGCATGAAGGCCTTAAAAATGGACGGATATTCGCAAATGGATAGCTGGTTTTTAAAGGAGAAAGCAGATCAGTTAGCCTCTGTTAATAAAGTAAAGCATGGCCGTCTTCGCCTTACTGTTTATCGTGATTCTGAAGGGCTTTATACACCATCTCAAAATAAGGTTGGTTACCAGCTCGAAATTCAGCCTTTGGATGAGCCGCGGTATTTTTTAAACAGCAAAGGCCTTATAATTGATGTTTATACAGAGCTAAGCAAGCCTACAAACTTTCTGTCTAACATAAAAACCTGTAATTCGTTGGTTTATGTTCTCGCAGGCATCCATAAAAGTCAAAATAATTTAGATGATGTGTTGCTGCTTAACCAAAACGGTTTTTTGTGCGAGGCAAGCAGCTCTAACGTGTTTGTTTATTACCAAAACCATTTATACACGCCGGCTTTAAGCGAAGGCTGTGTTGAAGGCGTAATGCGCCAGGTGATAATTGATATTGCGAACAAAATAGGGATACCACTTATAGAAGCCCAGATAAACCCGGAAATATTATATGAAGCGGATGAAGTTTTTTTAACCAACTCTGTAAAAGGTATACAAACTGTAATGGGCTACGGTATTCGCCGGTATTTCAACAAAGTAAGTAAAGCTTTGATGGATGAGTTGAATAAGTTGTAGGATTATAAAGTTTATTTGTTTTGTTTATATTTGGTATAACCAATTAAAACAGAACCTTTTAATTCTACCTTGTGATGAGACAATTTCTAACCATTCTGTGCTGTGCGTTTTTATTATCGTCAGCGGCTCTTGCGCAAACGCTAACTAATTCCTGGACGCCCTTGCTTACGCAAGACGGTAGATACTTTGATAAATTTATCGGTATACCACACACCAGCTTAACCAGCTTGCCTGATTGGAACAAGGGCGATGGCATGAACACCGGCACACCACTGGGCCTCAATAATGATCCGCTCCATGTGTTTACCGTCGAAATAGTGGATGGTAAACCCGTATTGCACGTATCGGGCGAAATATTTGGCGGTTATAGTACAAAGGCACAATTCAGCAATTATCACCTTAAAGCCGAGGTGAAATTTGGCGAGAAAAGATATGCTCCAAGAGCAAACGATAAACGCGATAATGGTTTCTTGTACCATGGTCAAGAGCCGCATGGGCAGTTTTGGCATGTATGGCTGCGCAGCCAGGAGTTTCAGGTGCAGGAGGGTGACATGGGCGATTATTATGCTTTAGGCGGCACGGGAATGGATATACATGCGCAAAAGAAAGACACCACAAGACGTGCGCGTTGGATATATAATCCCACTGCACCGTTACAAAAATTTTCTTCATCCGGCACGGGGGCGCCTGCTAACAACGTAGCCCACCTGGCCGGAAATTTTGAAAATCCGCATGGCGAATGGACAACAGTTGAATTGTATTGCTTTGGCGATAAAGCTATACATGTGGTTAACGGCCACGTGGTAATGGTGCTTGAAAATTCGCGTACTGTTGAAACTGATGGAACTACTAAACCCCTAACCGGTGGAAAGATCCAGTTTCAGTCAGAAGGAGCAGAGGCTTACTATCGGAATATTGAAATAAAGAAGCTGGATAAACTGCCTGATCTGAGTACGTTTAAATAAGGTCTCTGATTCGTAATATAACTTAAAGTTTCACACCTCTTAAAAACTCCTCAATACCCATACGTTTTTTGCCTTCTAACTGCACGTCGGTAACTAATACATAGCCATCCTGCGCAGCAAATTTTAGGTAGGTTTTGTTATCGGTTAAAAATCCGCCCGGCTGTATGCCCGGTTGCGATGGTTGCGTTTCTGCGCGGAAGATCTTAAAGGTTTTCCCGTTTAACGTAGTATAGGCAGATGGCGAAGGGCTAAGGCCGCGTATAAGATTGTAAATGTTTTCTGAGGGTTGGTTCCAGTCTATCAGGCCATCCGTCTTGCTTAATTTAGGAGCGGTCTTAAGTTCAGTATCATCGGTTAACAAGGCAGATTGCGGATGCTGGTTGTAGCGGCCACTCTCTATAGCCTTTACGGTTTTTACCAACAAAAGCGGGCCTTTGTTCATTAGTCTATCGTGCAGTTCGCCGGCTGTTTCGTGCCCGGTAAGCGTAACTTTCTCGGTAAATAATATATTGCCCGTATCAATCTCGTGTTTAAGAAAAAATGTAGTTACACCACTTTCTTTTTCGCCGTTTATTAATACCCAATTAATAGGTGCCGCGCCGCGGTATTGAGGCAGCAGGGAAGCATGTAAATTGATAGTGCCTTTTGATGGCATTGTCCAAACTTCTTCGGGTAACATTCTAAACGCCACCACTACCTGCAGGTCCGCATCAAGTGCTCTTAACTCCTCTAAAAATTTAGGGTCTTTAAGATTTGTGGGCTGTAATACCTTTAAGCCGTTAGCAACAGCAAACTTCTTTACAGGCGACTCGCTAAGTTTCTGCCCCCGACCCGCAGGCTTATCTGGCGCTGTTACAACGCCAACAATATTAGAACCTGACTGCAGCAATTCATCCAACGAGGGAACGGCGAATTGGGGGGTGCCCATAAATACAATTTTCATAGTGATAATAGCGATGTGATGTTACCTGTAAAACTAAACTTTGTAAATAAATTACTATATAAATTGTTAACAGCAACCTAAGTTTTGCTGTAAAATTACCCTTTACTGATACAACAGATACTTTTTGCGCACAGTTTTAAACTTGCTCAACCCCGGTTCCCAGCTACGGCGTATTTGTTGCTCTGTCATTCCCTGTTCAATTTGCTTACGGAGCTGCTCCGTTCCGGCCAATTTGGTAAAATAAGCGTTGAAGAATCGCGGCTTGTCCGGAAAATCATTATACATTTTTATTAGCCATGAAAGATTGATCTTCCCGGTCTTTCTTAAGCTATCGGCATTATATTTCTTAAGATCAATGCCATAGCAGATCACATTCTTTTGCGGCGGGTCTTCGCTCATGCCCGGGATGCTTACAGGTTTAAACGAATAACTGTATTTTCCTTTTAACGATGGATGCCCTACAACCTGGAAAGGTTCCATAGTTCCCCTGCCCAAACTCAAGGTGGTACCTTCAAATAGGCAAACACTGGGATAAAGCAATATAGATTGATAAGTATTTAAGTTAGGCGACGGGTTTACCGGCAATTTGTACGGCATGGAATGGCTGTAATTATTCATTTTTATAATTTTCAGCTTACATTTTACACCCTTATTTAACCAGCCCTCTCCGTTTATCATTTGCGCATATTCGGCAATGGTCATGCCGTGTGCTATTGGTATGCGGTGCATGCCAACAAAGGATTTATAAGCTGTATCCAGTATTGGGCCATCAACAGTAAGACCGTTCGGGTTTGGCCTGTCAAGCACCAAAAGCTCAACATTGTTTTCGGCGCAGG
>CBFGNU010000218.1:0-7278 GCA_965650195.1 uncultured Mucilaginibacter sp.
TATACGGCTTTGAATATTATCGCTTAAATTTTCAAAATAAGCAGCCGGCACGGTAAAACCGGCATCCTGCCTATTAATAGCTTCTTCAACAGCAATCCTGGCTTGTATATTACCGGTTAACTGTTCAAAATACCCATCGGGCACTGTAAATTCCGGAGTATTACTTTTCAGCTCCTCCATTCTCACGGCAGCCATTACACGCTCATCTAATCCCTCAAAATAACCTTCGGGCACTGCAAACGGGCTGGCTTTACCAACCAATTCAGGCAGTTTACCGTCTTCCGGCCATTCTTTATTTTCTATATCAATTGTCATGATACCCCTATAGATGAAATTTAGATGAAAAGGTTTAACAGCAAATTTAATTTATTCTTCGGCTAATAAAATAGCTTCAATTTTTTTTACTGCTAAATGGTAGGATGCCTTTAAAGCGCCAACGCTGGTCCCCAATACTTGCGACATTTCCTCGTATTTCATATCCTCGTAATACTTCATATTAAACACAAGGCGTTGTTTTTCGGGTAGGGTAATTATGGCCTCCTGGAGTTTTTTCTGGGCTTTATCGCCGTTAAAGTAGCTGCCCTCGGCCAGTGTATCGGCCAAAGAGTAGTCTACGTCATCTAATGATATGTTGTTCTTTTGTTTCTTTTTGTTCAGAAAGGTGATACACTCGTTACTGGCTATGCGGTACATCCAGGTGTATAGTTGCGAGTCGCTACGAAAAGTGCCCAGGTTTTTCCAAACCTTAATAAATACGTCCTGCACCAGGTCGTCGGCATCGTCGTGATCCAATACCATACGACGAATGTGCCAGTAAATTTTTTGCTGATATTTTTTTAGCAACAGGTTAAACGCCTCGTTACGGGTGCGCTCATCCTGAAACTTGCTTAATATCTCTGCATCTTCTACCTGTGTTGACATATTTTTTATTTTAACTACGTATTAAATAGTTTTAAAGGTTTTTTGTTTGCGTAGGGCTAACCCACCAGATCCAGCACCTGCTGTGATGCCGTTGCGGAGGTAACTTTATCAATTATGTGCGCTACCTTACCTTCAGCATCAATTATGAATGTGGTACGCAATATACCCTGATACTCCCGCCCAAAAAGTACTTTATCACCCCAAACGCCATAAGCATTTACAATTTTCATATCCGTATCAGCAATCAGCGGAAAAGGGAGATTAAATTTCTTCTCAAATTTTTTGTGCGATTTTTCATCATCAGCGCTTACGCCAATAACCCGGTAACCTTTGCCAAGCAGCGATTGGTAGTTATCCCTAAAATCGCAGGCCTCAACCGTACAAGTTGGGGTATCATCCTTTGGGTAGAAATAAAGTATAACCGTTTTTCCTTTAAAATCCGACAAAGAAACCGGTTTTCCGTTCTGGTCGTTGGCGGTAAATTCAGGGGCCTTATCGCCTGCTTTTAATTGTGACATTATCTGTAAAATTCCGCTTTAAATTGTTTAGTGTTGCTTTTATAATCGCTTACGGTTAACTCAAATACATGTTTACCCGCAGCAACGGCGTTATCAAAGGTATAACTTAACACGCGTGTTTTATAATCCCACTCCATTAAAACCCATTTACCATCAATATAGCCGTTATAACTTTTTATGCCCGATAAATTATCGCTCATCTTAAAATATATCTTCTTTGCCGCCGCCAGGTTGCTGCCGTCTTTTATATTGATAGGAGTAATGGCCGGTGCCACAGTATCCACCCTGATATAATAATCGCCAAAAACATGTGGCGTCGCTTTTATAAAAACACCGTCCACCTTGCTGCTATCGCAATAACCCGCTGTGTTTACAATTACGGCCTTATCAGCCAGCGTACCCATATCAACATCGGGTTTTATCCACAGCTCAAAATCTTCATGAATTGGTGTAAAACGGTTATGAATGCGATGCGTGGCCGAGAAAGCGCCTTCACGTTTAGGTAATAACGAATAGATAAAATCAACATCATCATACAAGTTACCGGGCTTTATACTAACCTTAACTTTATCGGTAGCAAAATCATTCTTTTTATTATAGGTAAAGAGCGTACCTTTTAATGACGCATCGGCAGCCGAAGGTTTAATCACAGAACGCACCTTTAATTTAAGCGTTGATGTGTTTCCGGCTACATCTTTTACTACATATTCCACATCGTGCGTAGCTATGTCATTAAAAGCAACAACACCGCGGTTCTCTGATTGAGGATACAGTGAAATACTGCTTCCGGGCAAAATAAAACATTTTTGTATCTGCCTGCCCTGCGTTAAATAAGTAGGGTAATCAATATAGCCGTTAATGGCGTGTGTTTGATCAAAAGCAAAGCGCTCAACAGCAAATGTATAAACCGTGCGGCCATCTACTTTTAATTCAAGGGAATATATACCGTTGCGGTTAGCCGAGGTGCTATTAACATCGCCCGCACTTATACCAAAACCCGTATTGCCGCTAACTTCTACTACCTGTGGTTTGGTTAAACGGTAATTACCCGTGCTACCGGTAACAGCAAAAAGCTTATGTGGGGTGTTTTCGCTAAAGGGCTTATCGCCCAACTGGTAAACTGCTGCCGCTGTAATTGCGGGCGGTATCTTGTCGGGTATGGTCAAGCCGAACAGCTGCGGATTAATGGTTTGCTCGGTGGCGGCATCGCGCAGCTCAAAATGCAGATGCGGACCACCCGAAGCGCCTGTATTACCAGACATAGCGATAACCTGCCCTTGGTTTACGGGCATAAGTAATGGCGATACCTGGAAATCGACATCGTATTTTTGCTGGGTATATTGGGCCTGACGCACAGCTTCGGCAATTTGCGGACTAAAACTTTGCAGGTGCCCGTAAACACTGGTAAAGCCATTAGGATGCGTTATATAAACCGCGTTGCCAAACCCACCAAACTGCACACGCAGCCGCGAAATGTAACCTACAGCTACAGCGTGAACCGGGTATCCTGTACGCTGGTTGGTTTTAAAATCGAGCCCCGAGTGAAAATGATTTGGCCTTAGCTCGCCAAAGGAGCCTGCGGTACTTGGCGAAAGATCAAGCGGGTATTTAAAAAAACCTTGCGGGTACTGCCTGCTCTGTATGGTTTGGGCGTTGGCAAAAAAGACACAGCTTAAAAAAAACAGGGTTAGTAGTTTATTCATTAGTAGAAGTTAGACAAAGCAGCAAGCTACCTTTAATTGAACAGTTAATATGTTATACAAGTAACATACGCCCAAATTCGGTATTTTGTTTAACTACTTTATGTAAAAATCCAGTAGCTTTTCGCCTTGAAGATACCCCTCCAGCCTATCGCCGATATTAACTTTGGCAACACCCTGCGGGGTACCGGTATATATCAGGTCGCCTTTTTTTAAGGTGATATATTGCGAAACAAACGCAATGATAAATTCAAAAGAAAATATAAGATCCTTAGTGCTACCCGCTTGCCGGCTTTCGCCGTTCACATCTAAATTAAAATTGAGGGCGTACAGATCAGCAAACTGCGCCTTTGGTACAAAATTGCTTACAGGTGCCGAGTTGTCAAATGCTTTGGCTAATTCCCAGGGCAGGCCTTTTTCTTTTTGGCGCTGCTGAATATCGCGGGCGGTAAAATCTATGCCCAGCGCAATTTCTTCAAAATAATTACCTGCAAACTTCTCGCTGATGTGCTTTCCCTCTTTGCTTATTTTCAGAACAACTTCTAACTCATGATGCACATCCTGGGAAAAATCAGGGTGATAAAAGGGTTTGTTATCTTTTAACAACGCCGTATCAGGCTTCATGAATATAACCGGCGATGTTGGCACAGGGTTATTAAGTTCCTTAGCATGTTCGGCATAGTTGCGGCCAATAGCGATGATCTTCATGGAGAATTAATTATTGAAGGACTGAATTATTGAATTATTGATTGAAAGGGCAAAATAATAATTATTGAGTTAATGAATTACTGAATTATTGATTAAAAGAGGATTTATTATTGATGTTTGAATTTCTGAATTGACGTGGGAGGAATTCGCAGTTTATTAGTTATGAACTATTCAAATCAATAATTCAATAACTCAATAATTCAACAACTACAATATAGAGATCCGCTTAATAACAGATTCGGTGCCGGCTATTACGCGTATAAAATAGAAACCTTTATTCATCGTTTTCCCTATTGGAAAGGAACCATTTTGTTCGCCAGGATCAACCCTTCTGGAAAACAGCGTAAGTACATCGTTACCCAACACATCAACCATTTTTATGGTTACGTTGGTGTTTTTTGAGATATAATAACGCAGGTTTATCTGGTCGGTTATCGGGTTAGGGTAAACCTCAACGCTGCTCAGCAATTTATCGTCGGGCCTGGGAACATTTAACTTAATATTTGATATAGCACCGGCCTTTATTGGTGGCAGGGTAAAACTAAGCGCGTTTTTTTTGGTTTTCTTTCTGGGGAGAAGATTATAAGATGTGTCGCGTTGTTGTTGAGGAGAAGCAAAAGATTGGGCAATGTTTATAGGCACCGCTATTGCGATGGTAATTATGCACATAAATGTATAGGTAAATATTCTCCTCATACTAAATCCCATGCAAAAGTATAAATAAACACCTCATTACTTTTAAAACAGATAATTTTGTTACCCATTTTAACACTTTTTAACAATCAAGGTTTAATTGAGTAGTTGATTTATACGATTTTACTAAAAATTAGTTCTAAGCTTTTTATAATGAGTTGTAACTATATTTTTTTTAATTTTGGGCTTTTTATAACAAAAAATAGTGTCTCAACATAAAGATCTGTCAAAACTGTCAGCCGCCGGGCTCCTGATCAGTTTGGGAATAATTTACGGTGATATAGGTACATCGCCGCTCTACGTATTTAAAGCCATTGTTGGTTCGCAACGCATTTCTGAAGTATTGGTATATGGAGGGGTCTCGTGCATCTTTTGGACCCTTACACTCCAGACTACGTTAAAATATGTGGTAATAACGCTTCGTGCTGATAACAAGGGCGAGGGTGGCATTTTTTCTTTATTCTCGTTGGTGCGCCGTAAAGCCAAATGGCTGATTGTACCTGCTATAATAGGCGGCTGCGCGTTATTGGCCGACGGTATTATTACTCCGCCTATTACCATATCATCAGCCATTGAAGGTTTACAAACCTATTACCCCAATATATATACCGAGGCAATAGTAATTATCATAATAGCTGTTCTGTTTATTATACAACAGTTCGGCACATCATTGGTAGGTAAAGCCTTTGGTCCTATTATGTTTTTGTGGTTTACTATGATGGGAGTGTTAGGGATAAATTTTATCTGGCAGCATCCCGATGTTTTAAAAGCACTTAGTCCGCATTACGCTTTTGAATTATTAAGCACAAACCCGTCAGCATTTGCCATACTTGGCGCTGTATTTTTATGTACAACAGGAGCAGAAGCACTGTACTCAGACCTTGGGCACTGCGGGCGTAAAAACATACAAATAAGCTGGATCTATGTAAAAACCTGTTTAATATTGAACTACCTGGGCCAGGCAGTGTGGCTATTGCAACGCAATGGACAGGTCCTTGAACTCGACAAGCTTAATCCATTCTACCAGATAATGCCTCCTGACTTTTTAATAATTGGGATAGGTATTGCAACGGCAGCGGCCGTTATTGCCAGCCAGGCGCTTATATCCGGATCGTTTACCCTTATTGCCGAAGCTGTGCGGTTAAACCTGTGGCCTAAAGTAAAAATAAGATACCCCAGCGAACAAAAAGGGCAGCTATATGTACCCAGCATAAACTGGATACTTTGCATGGGCTGTATAGTTGTGGTATTATTGTTTAAGGAGTCATCAAAAATGGAGGCGGCTTATGGGTTAAGTATTACCCTGGCAATGCTAATGACCACTATTTTGGTGTCTAAATTTTTGACACGCAAAAAGGTTCCCAATTATTTAGTCGGCCTTTTCTTAGTAATGTACCTGCTTATTGAAGGTACCTTTTTGGTAGGTAATTTAGGCAAATTTGCTGAAGGTGGCTGGTTTACCTTGTCAATTGGCCTGGTACTTTTCACCGTAATGTGGACCTGGCACCATGCCCGCCAAATTCGCAACCGCTATGTTAAGTTTATTGAGATAGAAGATTATTACAGCATATTAAAAGAGTTAAGCGAGGATGACACCGTACCTAAATATGCATCGCAATTGGTGTATTTAACCAGCGCTAACTTCAACTCGGAGGTTGAATCTAAAATCATTTACTCCATCCTGCAAAAGCAACCCAAACGGGCCGATGTATATTGGCTGGTGCACGTTGATGTTGTTGATGAGCCCTACAAACGCGAGTATGAGGTTGACTTTTTAGTACCTAACAAACTTATCCGTATCGACTTTAAGCTGGGTTTCAGGGTTGAGCAACAGATCAATTTGCTGTTCCGCCGGGTTGTTGAGGATTTGGTGAAGAATGGAGAGGTTGATATTACCAGTAAATATCAATCATTAAACAAGCACAAAATAGTAGGCGATTTCCGTTTTGTGGTGATAGAGAAAGTATTGTCGCGCTCTCAAAATCTTTCGCTTTACGAGAAACTGACCATGATACTTTACGGTTATCTGAAAAACCTCAGTTTATCCGAAGAGCGTGGTTTTGGCCTTGATCTTAGTTTTGTAACCATTGAAAAGGTACCGCTAATGCTGGCCTCGCCGGATGCTGTTGAAATTGAGCGGGTATATCCGCAAAGCGTTCATTAAGCAGACTTGATATAAAAAAGCCTCTTAAATATTTAAGAGGCTTTTTTATGATGTATGGCTTTACCCATTTAGCCGTTCTTCAAAAAACAAAAAGGGCAAAAAGGTTTCAATACCGTTAATTACCCAGGTTGGCCCTTCAAGGCAATACAATATGGTTTTTACCGGGCTGCCTTGCTTCTTTTCGTACTCGGCCAATACCTGCAGGCAAGAGCCGCAAGAGGCAACGGGTTTAAGTAATGCAAATTCTTCTGTAAAGGCGGTAACGGCCATGGCCTCTATCGGGTCATCCGGATGATTGGCTCCCCAATGAAAAAGCGCCACACGCGCGGCACATAGGCCTGATGGGTAAGCCGCATTCTCCTGGTTACTGCCCAGTATAATTTTGCCGCTTTGCAAACGCAGGGCCGCCCCCACCCTGAATTTTGAATAAGGTGAATGTGAGTTCTCCATGGCGCTCACCGCGTGCTGACATAGGTCCTGATCTGCGGTATCCAACTCCTTTACCGATGCGTATTCCTGAAAGGATATTTTTATTTCGTGATTTATCATTCTTGTACTCTACCCGTTAAGTGTT
>CBFGNU010000219.1:0-7243 GCA_965650195.1 uncultured Mucilaginibacter sp.
CAAAAGCAGGAAGAACTTAACCGTTTAACCACAGAATTGATCACCGTTAGAACCCGCCGCGAGCAATATGAAACTTTTATTGAAACCAGTCTTAACCGCAAGGATGATATTGCTAAAAGAATAGCCGGCATAAGAGAAGAAATGGCAGGCCTACAACCCCTATTGATTGAGCTTAAAGAACGGAAACAAGCGCAAAGTGAGTTATTGTTGGATAAGCAAGCCGCCTTTAACGAAGTGAACGAGGCGGTAACAGTACATGCCAATGCTTATAATCAGGAAAACATACGCTTTCATCAGCAGCAAAATAAGGTTGCAGGCTTAATTAAAGATCTTGAATACAGAGATACACAGCAGGAAAGCTTAGAAGGCCGCATACGTCAAAACAGCGCGGAACTGGAAAAGGTTAAAGAAGCTATACAACAACATTTGCAGCATTCCGACCTGTCAGACGACACATTGCTCGAAATGTACACCCAAAAGGATGATCTTGAAAAAGCCACCCAGGAAGCTGAGCGCGAATACTACGAACTGCGTGGCAAAATAACCGAAGCCGAGGAAGTAATAGGCACATTAAGGCGCAAAAAAGAAAACACTGAAGTTATTGAAGCGGAGCTGCGCGATAAGCGTAACAACCTGCGTATCGAGTTAAATGCATTGAAAGAACGACTGTCGGTAGAGTTTAATGTGGATATTCAGGACCTGCCCGAGAATGAAACGGCCGCCGATGAGGACGAAACCGAACTGCGCGCACGTACCGAGAAGCTAAAAAATCAGCTGGATGATTTTGGGGCCATTAACCCAATGGCTGTTGAAGCTTATAATGAGATGAATGAACGCTACAAGTTTATTCAGAACCAGAAAAAAGACCTGGCCGAAGCCAAAGCCTCCCTCCTTTCAACCATAAAAGAGATTGACGATACCGCACGCGAAAAATTTATGCATGCATTTACCTTGGTTCGCGACAACTTTATTCATGTTTTCCGGTCATTGTTCAATGAAGAAGACTCCTGCGACCTGGTACTGTCTGATCCGCAAAACCCGTTAGAATCTGACATTGATATCATCGCCAAACCAAAAGGTAAAAGGCCATTATCTATTAACCAGTTATCAGGCGGCGAGAAAACACTTACTGCTACCGCCATCCTGTTTTCGCTTTACCTGTTAAAACCTGCTCCGTTCTGTATTTTTGACGAGGTTGACGCGCCGCTTGATGACACCAATATTGATAAATTCAATAACATCATCCGCAAATTCTCCGATCAGTCGCAGTTCATCATCGTGTCGCATAATAAAAGAACCATTGCCAGCACCGATATAATATACGGCGTAACAATGGTTGAACAGGGAATTTCTCGTGTTGTACCTGTTGATATCAGGCAACTTGCCGATTAAATGCTTATTTAAGCTTTAATGGCTTGTCATATATCATCCCGCTGAATTGGCCGGCATCCAAGGTTTTTCCAGCTATTGCAGCCTGCTCTATAGAAAACGTTTTTCGTGGTTGGGAAACGCCCTGAACCTGAAGCTTCGTATCATCGAAAGTTCTGGTGTTAACATAATTGAGAGCATATTTTAATAAGGTTTCATTGGGGTCGCCAAAATCATGCGTTACGTCGTCAAAATCTTCCTTTCCGGGGTAGTCTGCCGTTCCGGGTTTCATCCCGGTATAATACCCACCCTTACCCTGCGAATTTTTTGTTTCAAACTCCGGGATGTACATCTCATATTTACCTATTTTTATATCAAAAAAACCTACTGGTTTACCGTAGGTTGTTGTTCCTATCAGCTTAACTTCTAATTGCGGTATTAAATTATTGATAACCAATTCGCTTGCAGAAGCGGTTCCTCCACCAACAATAAATAATACTTTGTCTATAGCACTAAGCGGCCCTCGTTTTGAAAACTTTACAATGTTACCCGCAACGGTATAATCAAACTGCGCATAATTATATATCGTATTATTACTAGGATCCCGGCGTACCTGGTTTTTTAATACGCTGGCCCGTCCGTTTTTTAGAATGTCATTAAAATAAGTGCCATACATAACATCGTAATTTCTTGATGCGGGAACGATCAAATTACTCAGATATTCCGCGGTTGAAACGTAACCACCACCGTTGTATCTGAGATCAACCACCAAGCTGTTAACGTGATTGGCAGCGAAATAGCTGAATACTTCGTCTAACTTTGGCGTAGCGTTTTCTGGTGAAGTAAAGGTGTTGAAAACAAAATAGCCCACTTTACCCCCGTTAACGGTGCTTAAAACTTTATACGTTATTACCGGATTAGTGATATAGGATGCAGCAGTTAGGTTAACTGTAAAGGTAGTAAGGTCGTCTTTTTGCAACACCATTGTTATAGTATTACTGTATGCATAAGCATTAACGACAAACTGAACGTTAGCACCTCCTGACGACGCATCGTATGAAAGATTAGTTCTTCCATTTATTGATAATATTTTTTGACCTCTTTTAACACCAGCCAAACCAGCGGCAGAACCCGCATATACGTATTTTACACGCAGGTCGTTTATATCATTATATAAAGGTGCAAAACCAAAATTACTTTGAGCGCCTCCAAGTTCTGCGGATGTTTGGCCGGCATCAATAAAAGAATATTTTGCTTCGCCAGGCGAAGATGCACTGTACTCATAAGGTTTATCGGTAGCGGGATTTATCTTGAATTGGGATATCGCGTTAACCTCCTTTTCAAGGGCTTCAAGATCATTCGTACCTGTGTATGTGCGTGGTTTAAAATCTGAATATGAAGGGATAGCATCGTACCAATAATAGGCTTCCTTCGCATACAGGTAAACTGAGTCCCGCATCAAATCAAGTGTAGGGCCATTTTTTGACGGGTCGTCGTTATTGCCTTTTTTGCATGACACAACAATAATTGCAACACCAACTAGCATCGTAAAAGTCAATACTTTTTTCATAAATTCAGGTCACGATTAATTTCATTTTTTTGCTAAAAAGATGATTATACCAGTTTATATCAAGCAAATGCCGATTAAGAACTTATTTTAGTTTCAGCGGCTTATCATAGATCATACCGCTGAATTTGCCTCCATCAAGTGCCCGTGCGGCATCAGCTGATTGTTCTAAAGAGAAAGTTACTATTTTGCTTGTGCTTAACACCTGTTGCTGAGGCGTTGAAAATGTACCGTATTTAACATAATTTAAAGCTTGTTTCAATAAGTTCTCTTCAGGGTCTCCGAAATCATGGGTAACATCGTCCGACGCCTTTTTGCCGTTATAGGTTGCAGATTGAGGTTCCATACCGGTGTAGTACCCACCCTGAGCCAACGAGTTTTTTGTTTCAAATTCAGGGATATACATCTCATATTTATTTATTCTGATATCAAAAAAGCCCACCGGTTTGCCATAAGTAGTTGAACCTATCAGCATAACGTTTACTACGGGGCGTAAATTATTGATAACCAACTCACTGGCAGATGCGGTACCACTACCTACTATAAAAAATACATTGTTTATATTATTGAGTGAGCCTTTTTTTGAAAACGAAACCGCGTTGCCTGTTACAGTGTAGTCAAATTGCGTATAATTGTACTTTTGATTAGTGGCGGGATCGCGGCGTACCTGGTTTGCCAATATCTTAGCCTTTCCGCTGGTTAAAATATCATTAAAATAAGTGCTGTACATCAATGTATTGTTCTTTGCCGCAGGCACAATTAAATTACTTAAATACTCGGCAGTAGATACATAGCCACCACCATTGTAACGCAGGTCAACCACCAGATCAGTTACACCGTTTGATGAAAAGTAGTTAAAAGCTTCGTCAAGTTTAGCGCTGGCGTTAGTGGGCGAAGTAAATGAATTAAACACAAAGTAACCTACCTTACGCCCATTGCCTGTATCAATTACTTTATAGGCAATTACGGGGTTTGTAGTATACGGGCTAGCGGTTATAGTAGTTGTAAAACGGGTAAGGTCTGGCCTTTCTAAAATTAATGTTATAGTACTACTATAAAAAAAGGCGTTTACAACAAATTGTGTACGCGTGCCGCCGTTATCATATGAAATGTTACTGTTGCCATTTACTGAGATAACTTTATAGCCTCTTTTTATACCCGCTAATGCAGCTGCGGAGCCAGCATACACATATTTTATTCGTAGATCTTCTGTAGCTATATACAAAGGCGCAAAACCAAAATCGCTCTGTGCTCCACCCAATTCAGATGATGTTTCACCGCCGTCAATAAAAGAGTACTTTGCCTCACCGGGAGAT
Source organism: uncultured Mucilaginibacter sp. (assembly GCA_965650195.1). Classification (GTDB taxonomy): domain Bacteria; phylum Bacteroidota; class Bacteroidia; order Sphingobacteriales; family Sphingobacteriaceae; genus Mucilaginibacter. The sequence continues at coordinate 4,252 of CBFGNU010000219.1, forward strand.
GGTTCATAATATTCATAAGGTTTTCCTGTCGCTGGATTGATCTTATATTGCGATATGGCATTCACCTCTTTTGTTAAAACATCCAAATCATTAGTGCCGGTAAAGCCTCGCGGTTTAAAAACGGCAGAATCAGGCAAACCATCATACCAATAATAAGCTTCCTTAGCATATAGAAAAACCGAATCACGCATCAGATCAAAAGCAGATGGTTTAACAACAACTGGTACCACCGGAGTCGGTGTTGGTGTTGGTGTTGGGTCGGGTTCAGGACTATTCTTTTTGCATGATATAGCAGCAAATATTGTAAGTATCGTTAGCAAAGTCAATATTTTCTTCATGAAAATGTAAGTTAGGATTAATTTTAATTATTTGCTAAAAAGGCGTTTACGTCTGTATATTCAAATCCAATGGCTTCGGCGCATAAGCTATCAACGTTTGTTGCTCCTACCATCATTATATCCCGTCTGTTTAAATTATGTTCTTTTATTAGTAGCTCTATAGCATCAGTTTCAGGTTTTGGCTTGCTTTCATATGTAAAATAACATATCAAATAAGGCTCCAGGCCGTTCCACTCTGTTTGCTTTATCTTGTTAAGTTGTTGCTGTGTATTCCCGTTAGTAACAATGAATATCTTTTTACGGTCAACCACAATTTCCTGTAACAGGTTTAAAACGTTTTTGTAGACCAATAATTTAAGCGGAAGTTTAGCGGTCAATAGCAAATGCTCAAAACTCTGCCGGTATTTCTCGTCAATGCCCAACTTTTCTTTTACGCGATCAAAAACAACTTCATTACCTTCCTCTAAATACGTAGCTACCATTAAATCGGTTGTTGTCTTCGCATCAACCAGATCTGTATATTCTATCGCACTTGCAAACAAGTAATAAACCTGGAACAAGTAATCCTTTTCAGGATATATAACATTATCTAATTCAAATATAAACGCAGTTTTTCGCTTATCTATATCGTTATAAGTCATTTTCTACAAATTGTATCTCAATGCCGTATTCTACAAACAATTGCATTGCAGGTTGTAAGGCGCTATATTCCCGTGTGTTTAACGCATAAACAGCGTCAACATTGTTGTCTAAACAAAAAGTAAGTATTTGATGAGGGTATGCCACAGCTTCCGGATGAGGCAATTTCATTATCATCCCGTTTTTAAGCATAACGGCAGGCACATCATTAAAATCGCCCATTATTACCGTTTGATCCGCTAATTCACTTTTAAGGCGATGTGCCTTTGCCGACAAGGCTTCTGTTATTAAAATATTCGCCATTAAGCCAATTGCTCAATTAAACCATCTTTCATAAAAACCTTACGGTCTGATATATCAGCCAGTTCCTCATTATGGGTAACAATGATAAAGGTTTGCTCAAATTCTTTACGCAACTTAACAAACAGCTCGTGCAATTCGCGCGCGTTGTTGGAGTCAAGATTCCCAGATGGTTCATCAGCAAAAATTAAAGCCGGCTTATTGATCAATGCCCGGGCAACAGCAACACGTTGCTGCTCACCGCCTGATAGCTGATTAGGTTTGTGGTTTATCCTGGAACTAAGCCCTAGCATATCCAGTAACTCTTTTGCGCGTTTTTCGGCCTGTGCTTTAGGTGTACCGGCTATAAACGCCGGGATGCAAACATTTTCAAGCGCATCAAACTCGGCCAGCAGATGATGAAACTGGAAGATAAATCCGATCTGGCGGTTTCTAAAGTCGCTTAGTTTTTTATTGTTTAACTTATTAAGCTCCACTCCGTTTATAAACAATTGTCCCGAGTCGGGTTTGTCCAACGTACCCAAAATATTCAGCAGGGTACTCTTACCCGCACCTGATGCGCCAACAATGGTAACTATTTCGCTTTTTTGTACTTCAATATCAACTCCTTTTAATATCTGGAGTTGCCCATATGCCTTGTGAATGGCAGTTGCTTTTAACATATTGCAAAGGTAACGCTTATAAATTAATTATCCTTTTTGGTGATAAGCGCTAAATAATGCACAATAACATGCGATTTGTTGATTGTAACAAGCAAATTATGCAAAAAACGCAATTTTTCTTGCCATAAAATTGTAGATTTACCGCAAAATCCGCTTAAAAACATGAATATTCACGAGTACCAGGGTAAATCCATACTAAAAAGTTTCGGTGTAAGAGTTCAGGAAGGCATAGTTGCCGATACTGTTGAACAAGCTGTAGAAGCAGCTAAAAAATTAAAAGAAGATTACAACTCGAGCTGGGTTGTTGTTAAGGCGCAGATACATGCAGGCGGCCGCGGAAAAGGTGGAGGCGTAAAGCTGGCTAAAAACCTTGATGAGGTTGCAGAAAAAGCCGGCGCTATTTTAGGCATGCAGTTGGTTACCCCTCAAACCGGTCCCGAAGGCAAACTAGTGAGTAAAGTGTTAGTTGCACAGGATGTTTACTATCCGGGCGAAAGTGAAACCAAAGAATTTTATGTAAGCGTTTTGCTTGACAGAGCTGCGGGCCGCAACATCATTATGTATTCAACCGAAGGCGGTATGGATATTGAAGAAGTTGCTGAACATACGCCTCATTTGATATTTAAAGAAGAAGTTGACCCGAAAGTTGGTTTGCAAGGTTTCCAAACCCGCAAAATAGCTTTCAACTTAGGTTTATCCGGAGATGCTTTTAAAGATATGACGAAGTTTATCGCTTCTTTATATAAAGCTTACGAAGCTACCGATTCGTCGATGTTTGAGATCAACCCGGTATTAAAAACATCTGACAATAAAATATTAGCCGTTGACGCTAAAGTAAATTTGGACGACAACGCTCTTTATCGCCACGCTGATTATGCTGCTATGCGCGATACTGCTGAGGAAGACCCTACCGAAGTTGAAGCAGGCAAATCAAACCTTAACTATGTAAAATTAGACGGTAACGTTGGTTGTATGGTTAATGGTGCCGGTTTGGCTATGGCTACCATGGATATCATCAAATTAGCCGGTGGCGAACCTGCTAACTTTTTGGAT
>CBFGNU010000220.1:0-7240 GCA_965650195.1 uncultured Mucilaginibacter sp.
AAAGAGACAGCAAGGGAAAGTGCTGCCATAAAGGATATTCTAAAAAGATACATTCAGTTTAATCAATATTAATTATGCAAATTAAGCGAAAAATTATCGACAGAGCAACGTTGATTATCAGGCTGTTGAGGGTGATGGTTAGCTAAACCAATCAAACAGATCATTTTGGGTTAGCCTGGCTTTAGCATCAGGATCATTGTCTTTTATTACCCGCCCTTCGGCCATTTGGATAATGCGGTTGCCGTAGTTAAAGGCATCCTTCAGATTATGGGTAACCAATATGGTTGTTAATTTAAACTCGGCACTCAATTTATCGGCGGTGCGCATTACAACTTCGGCAGAGCGCGGATCAAGCGCAGCAGTCGGCTCATCAAGCAACAATATTTTGCATTCATCCATAACGCTCATCAGTAGGGTTAAGGCTTGTCGTTGACCGCCTGACAGCGTACCCATGGGCTGTTCTATCTTGTTTTCCAGACCCATGCCCAGTGTGGCCACTTTGCTTCGTACCAGGTCTTTAAAAGCCTTATTAACGCCAATGGTTAAGCCTTTTGCCTTGGTGCGTATGGCTGCCAGGCGAAAATTATCTAAAATGCTTAACTCAGATGCAGTACCACTCAGGGGATTTTGAAAAACCCTTGCTATCCATTTGCTTCGCTCGTAATCGGCCAGTTTAGTAACGTCTGAATTGCCTATACTGATGCTGCCGGACGTAGGAGAGATGCTGCCCGAGATAAGGTTAAGCAGCGTTGTTTTACCTGAGCCATTTGATCCTACAATAACAACAAACTCGCCGCTCTTAATATCCAGACTAACATCTTTAACTGCATCTACCTGGGTAGGTTTGCCGTGGTTAAAGGTCTTGAAAACGCCGGTGAGCTTGATAGCTGTTTGCATATTGCAATTAAGCAAAAATAGCGGTGGGTTCAAACCTCAAAGTGGTAGAAAAATCAAGACGCAGCGTTTCACAAAAATATGAAACATAGTGAAACGCATGAAACGCTTTTTTTTGCTATAGTTCTTGTTATCAGTTGGTTAATAGTTCGTGGTGAAACAAAATGAAACTACTTATAAGTCAGTAAGCTTAGCTGTAAAATTAAGTTAATCTATTGTTAGTCAATGCATTGAAAAACAGAGCGTTTTGCGTTTCATGGTGAAACGCTTTTGGCAGCTATTTTCAGACTACTGACAAAACAGTGTCACCATTTATCCAAACTATGCCTCGTACCTTGCATAAAAACAAAATTATGGATCATAGATACGCCGCACTTTACCCATCGCGACCAGCTGAAATAGAGCTGATACGCGACATGGCCCGGGGAGCCTTAACCTCCAAACAAAAGAAAAAATTAACCGAGGAGTGCTATACGCCGCCGCCCAACACTAAGGACGCTTTTATTATCAGGCCGGCTGCCGATTGGGTTTCCGTTGGTGCAGACACCCGAACGCCCGATAAGCTGTTTGGCGATTTTTGGTACCGGGGAGAGCTCTGCATATTATTTGCCGATACCAACGTGGGCAAATCTATCCTGGCTGTTCAAATTGGCAACGCCTTGAGCAGCGGCGAAACCATACCCGTGTTAGGCGCGGAGTTGCCCGCCGAACCCGTGTTGTATTTTGATTTTGAATTGAGCGCCGCGCAGTTTGAGGGCCGGTACAGCAGCAGCATGCAGGGCCGTTACCCGTTTAACCCTAATTTTTACCGCGTGGTGCTTAACCCCGACGCGCAGGGTATGCAGAAGTTTAAAAATTACGCCGATTATATGAACAACGCGCTCGAAAATATTATAATAACCACAAAGGCCCGCACACTGATTTTGGATAACATTACCTGCCTGCGCAGTGGTACACAAGCCGCCGATGGTGCCATAAGCCTGATGCGGAATTTGCAGGCCATAAAAAACAGGTACAACTTGTCGATATTGGTGCTGGCGCATACGCCCAAACGTAACCCGGCAAAACCCATTACCCGCAACGATCTGCAGGGCAGTAAAATGCTGATCAATTTTGCCGACAGCGCCTTTGCCCTGGGCGAAAGTAAAACTACCAGCGGTCTGCGCTACATTAAGCAAATAAAGCAACGCAGCGGCAACGAATATTACGGCGCAGCTAACGTATGCCTGTGCCGAATAACAAAGCCTGGCAATTTTCTGCAATTTGAGGTGGAGGGTTTTGACAACGAAGCTGCCCACCTGCAGCATTACTCCGAAGATCAGCGGCGCTATACAGAGGAAATGGTGGCGCGAATGCATAAACAGGGTGTGAGTTTCCGTAGCATAGCCGAGCAAACGAAGGTTTCGCTGGCTACGGTGTTTAGGATGGTTAAGCGGTTGGAGAAGGGGGAGAGGAGGGGCGCTGAGCACACGGTTGTATTGTAGTTGCAAACTACAGGCATAGTCGTCCGAAGTTATAAACTTCGGACAGCGGGGTGACCGTACTGTAGTTGCAAACCCGCCAATTCAAGCGTCTACGCTTGAATTAACAACAATGTAAGCGTCCACGCTTACATTATCACTTTCAAAGGGCTTTCCGGATTTGCGCTGCTATACCAAAACTCGTGCGCTGAACCAACAAAACCGGCCTTCACCGGATTCTCATGAATGTAATCTATCTTTTGATCTACTACCGCAGGCGAATAAAGTAAAACAGGGTAATTGCCGTTTTGCCAAAATTGATGATTTTTATTGAGCGGGTTCTTGACACCGGCATTTTCAAAAGCCCTTAACATCCAGTCCGACCGACTCTCAGTATTATTAGATCTTATCAATTTTACAAGCTCTTTTGAAGTATATGTTTTAAAATCCCGCAATACGTCACCTAATGCCCCCTCAGTTACGTTAGCTACCATGTGTATATGGTTGGTCATAATTACATATGCATAAATATTAAGATTTTTATTTTGTTGACACCATGATAAATTGTCAATAAGAAAATCGTTATAAATTCTGCGTGTAAATACATCTATCCAGTCAGTTACCGTGAGGGTAACAAAATATAATTCGTCTGTTGAAGCATTGCGAGCCATGGTATAAATTTAATGTTTAGGTATTAAATAGCAAGCAAGCGTGGACGCTTGCAATTAATTGGTTCAAGCGTGGACACTTGAACCGGCGGGTGGTATAGGTAATTTGAAAAAGACTTGTAACAATCCTACCTTTAAGGTGCCTAACTGTAAAACTGCGCCAATCCCGTTTTGTGCCGCATACATACAAATTGCCTATCAAGACTTTATTAATAATGCCAGATTAAATGTAGCAAATGAAGCGACTTTATTATTTAGATAACCTTATGGTATTCTTATCTGTTCTGGTTGTACTCCATCATGTTAGTATTGGCTATGGCACAATGGGCGGCTGGTGCTATGTTACATCAGAAAAATTGACTGGCGCAATTCAAATTTTCCTTTCGGCATTAACCGGAATCGAGGCATCATTTTCAATGAGCCTTTTCTTTTTCATTTCCGCTTTTTTAACAATCCATTCATTAGAGAAAAAAGGCGTATCCAAATTTATTAAAGCAAGATTAATACGCCTGGTGGTACCGTTGTTATTTGTAATGATTATTCTTGCCCCAAGTATTTTATATTATATCGAAATCCATAATAGCACAACTCAATTGTCGTGGTTTAGTTATGTATTACAACAGAATGCTAAACCATATACCTCTCATGCGTGGTTTATTATGGTGTTGATAATTTTTGAGTTAGTATATATTTGCTATTGGAAATTTATAAAACCTCATTTTTCTATTTCAAAATGTCTATCTAATAATATCCCTACACATGTAAATATATTGACGATTATTGTTCTATGTAGTGGTATTACAATACTAGTGCGACAATTTTTTCCACTTGGACAAAATTTTATCGGCATAGAGTTTTCCAATATCACTCCTTACATTTTCATGTATGCAATCGGATTATTAGTATACAGAAAGCAGTGGCTTGATGATCTTTCCAGAAAGGTGGCAATAACATGGTTTCCTATCTCACTTATTTCAGCCACTTACTTTAGTGTGATTATTTATCTTCTTACAAGTCATCCGTCTCTGGTTAATAAATTTATGGGCCTTAGCTGGCAATCTGTTTCTCTTTCGTTTGCTCAAGTCTTTTTGTGTATTGGTTTCTCCGGCTTTTTTCTTCATCTTTTTAAGAAAAAACTCAACTTCACAAATTTTATATTATCAATAATGAGAGAAAATAGATATGGCGTTTATATTTTCCATTCTGCAGTTGTAGTTGGTGTTACTATTATGCTGGAATATTTAACACTTAACCCAACTATCAAATATATTATAGCCTGCATTTTAAGTATTGTATTTTCGTACATGCTTGTTGGGCTAATTCGTAAAATTCCTTTAATGCAGCGAATAATTTGACTATGTAATTAAGGTACTACGGCACAACAAAAGGCCTGCCGCAAGGCTGGCGGACGGAATAACAATCGGAGTGTTATTTTCATGTTATCCGTTATGCTGCCGGCTGAAATTCGAAAGGTAATAATTCGCCAACTCGTTCTATCCCAAAAGTGCCATCCGACTGCAGGCCCTCATCATGGTAGCCATTGCTGTCAATAATAACCCCATCCATTCCACTTTTCTGCTGCATAAATGAGTGAAAGACTCGCGTGTCAGTGCTGTAAATGATATATGCTCCATCCTTGTCAAACTTTGCTTCATCTACTTCGGCTTTACCCAGTAATACAAACTTTTTCCCTTCAACATTTTCTATTATCCGGTTATATGAAAGGGCATTGAGCTCAGATTGTGTATAGGTGTGATCGTAGTTAATAAAACCCTTCAATTTTGCATATATCGAAAAGTTGTTTTTTTCTAATTCATTTGCCCACAAAGCACGTATAAAATGCATTCTCGAACCATAATAAGCCTTATCCCTTGCCTGCATTATTTGTTTAACTTTTTTAGCTGATAGCCGGGCGGTATCCTCTGAAAAAAAGTAGTTGCCTTTATAAGTGGTTTGCGTGGGCGTGCGTCTAAAATCATTTAAAAAGTAAGTAACCGTATAGCCCAGCATTTTATTGTTTATCAGCAAAGGCTTATCGGCACCGGCAATAAGGCGGTCTTTCTTTTTATTGTAATGAAAATATATATCATCGGGATTATTGATCACGCAATTGCTATAACCAATAAATTCGTCTAAAAATATCCGCATGGCCCTGGCGCGGCTTATATAATCATCGGGCTCAATAACTACTTCTTTTAATGCTATTGCTTTACGCTTTAAAGCAGTTTTTATAGCTTCATTGGTATAGTCGCTAATTCTTTGCTCTTGATAGCCCACATAACTTATAATAATTGCGGCACTGGTTTTTAAAGTATTGTTTAATATAAAATTTCCCAGGCTATCAGTTGTTGTTCCCTGGTAAGTGCCATTTAAGTAAACATTAACATTCTCCAACGGTTTACCTGTTATCTCATCGGTAACCCTGCCCTTAATCACCTGCGCAAACAAATGCACGGGCAGCAAAAGCGCGAGTAATGCAATTTTGTAAAGTACTTTAGCTAACATTGGTAAGCATAAATTGGTTATTAACCCGCTGTCCGAAGTTTATAAATCGGACGACTATGCAGTTAGTCTTCAGACTACAGTCTAAAAATACAAAAAACAATCCATCTCAATTATCTATCAATATCCCTATAGTTTGATAAGCATGGCCAACTAGTATAAATAATACTAATATTTTTAGCATTTCTTAAAATGTTTTTATATTTGTGTTATGAATGCCTGGATAAAACGAAAGAATGGACCCGACGAGGTAGTAAGTGTTATTCACGATACCCAATGCGACGATGCGGCCTTGGTATACAATTTATATACGGCTTTTGAAGCCGACTCTTTAGGGCGTATTTTGTTTGATGAACAAGGTTACTGGATCTATGACGGGGATAATTTAACGGTTGTGGAGCAGGAACAATTGGGCAAGTTTATTCAGCATAATATGGAGGTTTTATGGAGCAGTTGAGTTTTTTCGCGGAGGCGGGTCAGAGCAAGGGATTACCGGAAGAGCTATTGGAGTATCATGCGGGTTTTATTGATGAGCAGACGAGTAACGAGTTGCTGCAAAAGTTTATTAATGAAATGCCGTGGAAGCAAAGCATCCAAAAAATGTGGGACAAGGAGTATTTAACGCCAAGATTAACTTCGTGGCACGGCGATTTTGGTACCGATTATTCTGTACCGGGTACTATTTCAACACCAAACCCATGGACGCCGGAATTATTATATATAAAATCACTGGTTGAACCTTTAGCGGGTATCAAATTTAATAGTGTATTATTAAATTATTATAGGGATGGCAATGATTCGGTAGCCTGGCACAGCGATAGAGAAAGCGTATTAGGCAAAAACCCGATCATCGCGTCGGTAAGTTTCGGGCAGGTGCGCAGTTTTGATATTCGTAATAAATCTGACCATAACGAGCATTATTCCGTAAGACTGGAGCATGGTTCATTCTTATTAATGAAAGCAGGTTTGCAGGAACATTGGGAACATCGCATCGCCAAATCCAACAAACCCATGAAAGCGAGGATCAATCTAACTTTTCGGGTTGTTTTGTAAGCTTGTCGATAAGATGGGCATATATCTTCCAACTCAATATATTAAATCTTTTAATTAGGTTTACTTTAAAAAGCAAACAAATGCAGGCACAAAAAATTGTCGATTTTATAAAAAAAGGACGAACTGATTTTGTCTTTGAATTATTAAAACTACCTAATTGGAAAGATCTGCTTGCTGAAAAAGGACTTTTGCCTTTGTTTATTTATTATAACGACACTACGGCTTTGAGAGCTGTTTTAGAAGCGGGTGGTAATCTTGACAGCATCGATTTGGATGGAGCTTTAGGTAATGCCGCTTTCTTTGGTCATTGGAAAGTTTGCGACTTTCTACTCAATCAAGGTGCAGACGTAAATGCTTATGTAGATAAAACCAATGAAACCTGTTTGCATTATGCTATCACAAAAGCCGGGAGACCTTACTATTTCTACACTATCAAGTTACTCGTGGATAAGGGAGCAGATGTTAATGCTAAAACAATTCCTAACCTGCCGACGGTATCGTATATGCGTGATGTAAGAACAAAAGGGGAGACACCCTTACACAGAGCGGCAGCTTACGCCGACGAGAAAACAATTGCTTATTTACTCAGTCACGGTGCTAATAAAAAAGCAAAAGATGCAAATGGCGACTCGCCGTTAAGCTGGGCAAGCGAGCATTTAAGGC
>CBFGNU010000221.1:0-7200 GCA_965650195.1 uncultured Mucilaginibacter sp.
ATACCGATACGCGATCAAATATTCGTGATTGGCGGATTCGCTTACACCGGCGGGATTAGATTTAGGGTTTTCAAGAATAAATAAATATTTCAGTGCAGAATCACCTAATATAGTGCTGTTACCTCCTAAGGCGTTAGAGGCCGGTGTACCAAATAACGCAAATTGATTGCTGGTTATAGCGGCGTTTGAAGCGGCCGCAGATTTGTCTAACAGCATATTTGACCGCGTACCATCTATGTTTCTGAATTTTAACCATGTACCTTCGTATAAAGCAACACGTCCTAAGAATGCCTGCGCTGCGGGGCGGCTTATGCGCCCAAAGTCTGCAGAGGTTACCGGCAAGGAGGCCGGAAGATTTGGAATCGCTGCTTCCAGATCGGCGACGATCTGGTCGGCTACTGCATCTCTTGACGCTCTTGCCGCATATAATTCAGGAGATTCGAGTCCAAGCGTTTTGGTGATCAGTGGTACACCACCAAATAGCTGCAAGAGATCGAAATAACAGTAAGCCCTGAAAAATTTGGCTTCAGCAACAAACTGAGCAATCGCAGCCTGGTCCGGGTAAGTAGCTGCTTTTTCCAATAAATAATTACAATTACGTATTCGCGAATAATTATTATTCCAGCTGCCATCGCTGGCAGGCACAGCATTGGTGCCCGCGCCAAAAGCGCCGCCACCACCAAAAACGTCAGCACGGCCGTCATAGTGTGGATTGTCACCCAATGAATTCCCGAAATTGCGCAGGTAACCATAATATTGATTAGCAAAGGTTTTAAAATCATTTGCCGATTTAAAATAGGCAGCTTCAGATAACTGATCCTGCGGTTTAAGGTCAAGTGCCTTATTACAACTCAATAGTCCTGCAATTGATAGCGTTAACAGGATGTAAAATGATTTGTGATATATCTTTTTCATTTTTAGTCAGATTAAAAAGTAATGTTTGCACCTATAGTTACGTACCGGTAAAAAGGATAGCGTTCATTTCCAGCCGCATTCCTTGTTGTTTCCGGATCCCATTGATCACGCACGCCGGTCACTTCCCATAGGTCACTTCCTGCAACATAGAATCGTAAACTACTGATCGCTTTAGTCCGCTGTATTAAACTTTTAGGCAATGTATAACCGATAACCAGGTTCTTTAAACGAACATAAGCACCGTTCTCTACAGACCACGAAGACACCTGGTAATTATATCCGTTGATGCCATTGGTATGCAGGTTAGGATAATAGGCGGATGTATTCTGTGGAGTCCAGGTATTATTTAACCATTGTGTGGTTTGAGCCGAGCCAAGTGCTGTAAAAGGTGTACGCGAGTTGTTGACACTCCCGGCCCTAAAAATCGTCCTTTTGCCAACACCCTGAAAAATGGTGGTAAAATCGAACCCTTTGTACTGTAAGCCTAAGGTTAAACCAAAGGTATATCTTGGCACGTCAGTTCCCAAATAGATCAAATCACCCATATTTGTGGTTGAACTACCTGTAGTTAGCTTGCCATCACCATTAACGTCTACGAAATAATTATCACCCGGACGGAGGCCTGAGTTTTGCCCCGGTAAATTGGTAAGAGGGCTGGCAATAGGTATGCCGATAGTGTTCACGGTTCCGCCGGGATTATAATAAGTGGTATTATAGGCGTCTACCTGAGCTTGCGTTTGAAAACGGCCGCCATATTTCAATCCGAAATAAGATCCAAGGGGATAACCTTCTACTGTACCATTATAACCCGCGCCCAATGCCGGTACGCCATTAAAATACACCAGTTTATTTTGGCTATCGGTAATGTTACCCGATATTGAATAACCAAACTCGCCAATATGATTGCGCCAGGTTAACTGACCCTCCCAACCCCAGGTCTTTAATTCGCCGTTATTGGATTGAGGTGCGCCAATGCCCAATACGCCGGGATAAGTTATACTTACGAGCATATTGCGGTTTTGATTACGGAATACCTCAAACGTGCCGCTTAAATGGCCGTTTAAAACTCCAAAATCAATGCCTATATTTCGTTTTACAACCGTCTCCCAGGTTCTGTTGAGCGAAACAAGGTTACCCGTAGTTGAGGTTGCGGTAGCGATGGAAGAGCCTAAAAGGGTGCCGCTACTGCCCACATTTAGGGATTGCAGATAATCATACAGACCTATCCCTCCCTGGCTACCCGATGTGGCATACGATACCCTTAGCTTCAACTCAGTAAAAATATTAGTCTTCTTTATAAAACCTTCTTCACTTAAACGCCACCCACCCATTAAACTATAAAAAGGTTTCCAACGGGTTGACGCGATAAATTTGGAAGAACCATCATAACGACCGGTCGCTTCAAAAAGGTACTTACCTTTAAATGCATAAGTAGCCCGGGCAAAATAGGAGCCGAGAGCGTAGTGAGTTTGCGCCTCATCATTCGTTACAAAACCGGCGGTGGTACTTGTCAATCCGAGATTGAGCGAAGGAACGTCGTCACTGCCTAAATTGTAAGTCCGGGTATTAAACATATTATACTCGTCACGCTCGTAAGAACTGCCCACCATGATTGAAACATCATGTATTGCATTAAAGGTATTTGTATAGTTTATCCGGCCAATCAGATTGTAGTAAGGATCATTAATTGTTTGACGGAAATAGTTCTGACTGCCACCGGTAGAGCCGCCCGCAGGTGCTGTAGTGCCGGTTTGATATTTATCGTCATATGAATAAAGACGAACAGTTTTGGTTTGTACGCGGGCATCTTGCCACCAAACATTATAACCGGCCGTGCCCGAGAATGTAAAATGTTTAAGGAAATTATAAGTTAACGTAGTATTTAATAATGCGCGGGTATTATTTTCTAAGTTAGCCCCGCCATCTCTTAACAAACCGGCCGGACTGGCCACACCACCCCATTGATAAGGTTGACCAGACCGGGTGTACATGGGTACGCCTACTTGAAAACCACCACTTAACCCGCTGTAACTGCCTGTGGTGTATAAAGTGGGCTGTTGGATATTATTTTTCTCCAGGGAAACATTTGTTTCCAACTGTACCTTATCGCTAAACTTATAGGTGTTGTTAAAGCGAAGATTATAGCGTTGGTTACCATTGGTGCCTATCCTAAGCTGACTGCCATCATTCAGGTAACCTAATGAGACGCGGTAGACATTCTTATCGGTACCGCCCGAGACGCTCAGATTATGTTGCGTAGAAGTGGCACGGCCCCATAAAAACTGCTGCGTGGAAACATCCAGAAAGCCTAATTCCCTCACATCCAGGAACGCGGGTACCGGCAAGCCATTGTAGAATGCACCTGCCGTTATAGCACCGGTGGTATTTCCCGGAATTTGCGAAGCTAAAACAACCGTTCCTTTATTAGCTTTTGCAAAAATGGCCATTTGATACCATAAATCTGTAGCTGGCGCAATGCCATAGTTATCGTTTATTTTAGCTTGAGCTAAACCGTCTGACCATTGATCGATATTGGTCACTTTTTGCTGCAAACCCAGTAGTTTTTCAGAAACGGAAGGATTATACTGCACCTGTATTTTGCCTATTTTGCCTTTTTTAGTGGTAATAAGCACTACGCCATATGCCGCACGTGCACCGTAAATTGATGCCGAACCATCTTTCAGAACTGATATGTTGTCGATATCATCCGGATTAATTGAATTTAGTTCGTTGTTATTATTCAGGGCAACACCATCAAGTATCACCAGTGGATCTTGCCCGTTAACAGAAGTAGCTCCGCGGATCTGAAAATTCCAGTTCTCCCGTCCCGGTTGAGCCGAGGATCTGGTTACCACCATACCCGGAACCTGGCCTTGTAAGTTAGCAATAGGGTTGTTGGTCGGACCACGGTCCTGAAAGACTTTGGCACTTACCGTTGAAATAGCGCCGACTATAGACGGCTTTTTTTGCGTACCATAAGCAACAATTACAACTTCGCTCAGCCCTGTATTATCGGGTGCAAGTCTGATAATCATTTGTTTAGAAGCGTCTGCAGTTACCTTTGCAGCTACATAGCCGATGCTGTTAACCTGCAAAACGCCCCCGGCGGGAGCGTTAATTTCGAAATCGCCATTAACACCTGCAGCAACGCTGGTCTTTGAATTCACTAAAACGACAGTAGCGCCGATGATCGGCTCTCCGGTTTCTGCGTCCAATACTTTCCCGGTAACGCCTTGGATCTGTCCAAAAGCAAAATTGCAGGAAAGTGCAAGGAACAGCAATAGAAGGAAACGACTAAATCGCCACTTTTTACTGTAAAAAAAAATCATAATCATTTAATTTAGGGTGTATAACAATGTGTTGAATCACTTGCAAGTCATTAGACTTTAAGGTGTTGTTCTTAGCTACAGACAAGCAAAAGGGAGCTTTATACTCACTTCTTCAATTTTTTAATAAATGAAGACCAAATGCTAATAACTGCTCATGATGATGGCTAAAATCGCTCACCGTTTGCTCCGCTTGTGTGGTGAAACAAACGGAACAAAGCGGAACAAGATCTTTTGTAAATTTCTGATAATTAGGCCACTAGTTTTTAAAGAGGAAAAAAGCGAAACAACTTATAAGTCAGGAAATTTAGCTATGGAAATTGCTTAAGCTGCTCATTAGCAATGTGCTATATAAATGGGTGGATAGCGGAACAAGATTGAAGCATAATTCCGGGTTAAAATCTGCCGAAAAGAAAAGCCCCTGATTTTCGTCAGAGGCTTCAACTGCTTACGTTGTACTAATTAGCTGTAGGAATAGTATAATATCTTACTATCAATTGTTTGTGAAATCTGAGTTTTTTTCCCTCTTTTTTGGTAAAACTATTTAAGACGAGACCTTCTCGTCTTAAATCAGTTGATATCGAACTGAAAAATATTTGAAGTGCTTAAGTTTCCCTTTTTATCTTTTGTTACTACCAGCCAGTAATAGGTTAAACCTTTTTGTACTGTTATTCCCCTTAACAGCATTTCTGTTATCCCGCTTTTTAATAAAACCAAAGCATTTTTGTCGGTACTCATATAGATGTCATATCCGGCAATGTCGTTATCAACGTCGCTGCTATTCCACACTACATCTATTTTATTGTCCGGAGCTTTAACTACTTCGCCGTTTAAAGGGTAATTGACCACAGCTGGAAAGGGCGCATAATCTACAGTTTGCACGCCCGAAGTGTAAAATCGCCAAATATCACTTTTCTGGGTTACAGAAACATTAAGCTTACTTGACACAATATACCACTCATAGGGGGTGTTGCGTTTAAGCAATACGGAAATTGTTGTTTCGCTTGTTGATTTTACTATCTGTTGGCCAGTTAAAAGATCTTTTATTGTCAAACTATAAACATCAGTATTTTCAGCCTGATCCCATTTAAAAAGCACAAGTGTTTGCGTATTGCTTTGTTCTGTGCCGGTTGTACACAATGAATTCTTTCCCGGCAGTACCAACGTACTTTTGGCCGGGTTTTTTGGTTGCGGCGCAGCAGGCTCTTTTTTTCCGCATCCAACTACAAGCAGCGTCCCTACAATTAGCAGTATTAGCTTTTTCATTTTTTTATAATTTTAAACGCCTTTTTTGAGCCGTCAATACTCAAGATCAACGAATAAGTGCCTGGCATTGTTATGTTTGAAAGTTGCACTGCGATAGTGTTCCAGGGGTTCAAAAATTCCTTACTATATACTTTTAACCCAATGTTTGAATAAATCTCTACGGTTGCTTTAGCGACCTTCTTTTCGCCGATGTTCAGATAGACTATATCTTCAAAAGGGTTTGGATAAGGTTTGTCGTCGTCAGATGCGCTTATTATCCGTTGTACAACACCTTGGCATGCTTTATCAGTAGTTACATTTAACTGATTTTTACCTGGTTGGAGAGGTAAGTTCAAACTGCTGTCCGTAGTACTATATACAACACCATTTAACTGTACGTTATATACGCTTGCCCCAGAAAGTGTAAGACTGATACCGGTGCCCTGTTGGTTTATTGTAGAAAATACAGAAAGATCTGCAGGTTCGGCCACCTGTAAGGTAAAGCATTGCTTAAAATCTGTGCGGCCGTCAATCGTTATACAAACTGCATAGCTGCCACCACTCAGATTTTCTAATTTTCCCGACGAAGTAAATTTAATACTACTGTTGACACCCGGCCCCTTTATTTCTGCCGTATAGTTATAAGCGCCCTTGGCGGTTATGGCTATGCTTCCGTCTTTTGCGCCGCGGCAGGTAACGTTTTTTGCCGATGCTGTAAAATTATCCATTGGTAGGTTAAGGCCCTCACTTATTGCCCAGGGTTTTGATGCCAGGCTGAGCGAGTCAAGGCTTACGCGTACGGTATAATTTCCGGCAGTTCTGGCCACATAGCTGGATGTTGTAGCCCCATCAATTATTTTATCATCCTTTATCCATTGAAAGGTATACCGGTTACCTGCTGCCGTATTTAAGGTGGTGTTGCCTCCTTTTTCAATTATTTTGGTACTCCCGGTAATTTCCGGAACAGGGAAAATCTGCAGTCCATTTATCGTGCCTGTACCATAACTATTGGTAACCTTAATAGCGCCCGATATGGTGCCAGGTGCTACCAAAGCTGTTAAAACAGACGATGACAGAATATTGAATTTGGCCGCTTTAACATCGCCAAAGCTCACATCTGTAACATTATTAAAGTTTATGCCCGTTAACGTTACTGTGGTGCCTACCTGAGCAACAGGAGGCGAGAACGCAGTAATAACCGGTGCCAGGGTGGTTACAAACGAATATTGGTCGCCATAGGTTGTAGCCCCATTGCTAACGGCTGCTATGCGATAATAATAAGTTGTGCCCGATTTTAAATTGGTTAACACAGCAGAATGTAATGCTGAGCCGCTCCCTGCGGCAATTGACATTTCCTGGCTTTTAAACGGGTTTACCAACGAGCTAACATCACTATACTCAAAATAGACTATCGCATCGTTCCCATTGTCGTCAACCGAGCCATTTAAAGTAGCCCCTGCCAAGGTAATATTAGTGGGTTTTAACGTTGTTACCACCGGCGTGGACCTAAACATACTGAAATATCCGGTTGCACTGGCAGCACGGCCGCTTGAGAGTAATGTGTGGGCATCGGCACTCATCCCTATGTTATACCCTAAATAGGTGGGATAGAAGCTTTTTGAAATATTTTTATCTACTAGTTTCCAAACAGAATCTTTCAGTTTGAAAGTGTAAATTACTCCGTCATTAAAATCAGTTGAGTTGCCGCCTATAA
>CBFGNU010000222.1:0-7153 GCA_965650195.1 uncultured Mucilaginibacter sp.
GGACCCTCCTGCCTACGGCCACGGCCCCAACGGCGAAAAGTGGAAGTTAGAGGACCAGATCAATGAGATGATGGGCGAAGTAACCCAGCTGCTGCATCCAGACGAGCATTTCCTTATCCTTAATACCTACTCATTAGGCTTCTCATCTGTAATAGTTGAAAACCTAATCCGCGGCGCTTACCCTAAGGTTGAAAATTTAGAGATAGGCGAGCTTTATCTACAGGCTACATCAGGTATAAAATTGCCGCTGGGTGTGTTTGGTAAGTTTTGCAAGCATATAAAATAAGTAGTAACTTCATTTTATGACTTTAACCTACAGCCTTACAGAAGATGACTATCTACAATCTCAGTTATTCATCTCATCAAAAAGTGAACGAATAAAAAAGCAACGAAACCGTCGGTGGATTTGGGTAACAGCTACTTTTTTTATTTTTAGTGCAGTTTTTTATAAGGCTTTTGATCATTTCTTATTCTATTACTTTTTCGTCTTAGGCTTCATCAGCGCTTTTTTTCATCCCAAATATCTGGCATACGTTTACAAAAATCATTATAAAAAGTATGTCAGGGATATACACAGAACAAGTTTTAACCAAACCAGCAATATTACATTTACTGACGAGGCAATAGAAACTGCAGATAGGACAGGAACTTCAAAAATAAATTTAACAGAGATAGAAACTATCTCAGAAACCGGATCTTATTTTTATTTAAAGCTAAATACCGGGGCACATCTGATAATGCCGAAAGCGCAACTTAAAAATACTGACGACGTTCGTTCCCTGCTAACAACTATATCAAAAAAATTAGGAGTTAATTTCGTTTCAGAGCTGAACTGGAAATGGAAATAAACTGTGGATAATTTTAATGTTTGGATTAACAAAAAGATGCTATTTTGCGTCTGTAAACTAAAACCCATACATGAAAAACTTTTTTCTTTCTTTCGCCTTCGTTTTGGCTTCGTTAACGCTATTTAGCAATTGCACGCAAAGCAGCGGAACAAAAGCGGGAGATACCACCAAAGTTAAGGCCGCCGCTGCCGGCGATGCCGAAGCTGCAGATACTACAACGGTTACACGCAACTATCCGCCAATTGATAAAGCACAATACGATTCGTTAATGAAACGTTTGTCGCACGGCGATACAACCGGCAAATGGCCGGTAAAGAATGCTCCATACCCTCTGCCAGGCGCCATTTTTCCATACAAACGTATAGTAGCATATTACGGCAATCTGTACTCAAAAAAAATGGGTATTTTAGGCGAACTTCCGCCTAAAGAAATGCTGGCTAAGTTAAAAGGTGAAGTTAAGGCCTGGGAAAAAGCTGATCCTAAAATGCCGGTACAGCCTGCATTGCATTACATTGCCGTTGTGGCGCAAGGGGATGGCGGAAAGGATGGGAAATACCGTTACCGTATGCCATTTAAACAGATTGACAGCGTTTTAACTTTGGCTAAAAGAGTAAACGCACTGGTATTTTTAGATGTGCAGGTAGCATTAAGCAATATACAGGCTGAATTGCCGCTGTTTGAAAAATATCTGGCCATGCCGCACGTACACTTTGGTATGGATCCGGAGTTTTCTATGAAAGACGGTTCAAAACCCGGAAAAAAAATTGGCACTTATGATGCTGCCGATATTAACTATGTAACCGGTTACTTAGCGGGCATAGTTAAAAAATACAACGTTCCGCCTAAAATTTTGATCGTACACCGCTTCACTAAGAAAATGGTAACCAACTATCAAAACATAAAACTACGTCCTGAAGTACAGGTAGTAATGGATATGGACGGCTGGGGCGAGCCTGAACTTAAAGGCGGTACCTGGCGCTACTTTATACAAAACGAACCGGTACAGTTTACAGGCTTTAAATTATTCTACAAAAACGACCTTAAAAAAGCGCCGCACCACATGATGACGCCGGAAGAAGTGTTAAAGAAAACACCTAATCCAATTTATATTCAATACCAATAAATTATCTGATAACCGTTACCGAACCGGAAACTACGCCGGTTTTATCGCGCGGATCAACAGTATAATAGTACACTCCGGGAGGCACATCGTTGCCTCCCTTTGCTTTTCCGTCCCAGGGTGTGCTGTAACCCACGGATGTAAAAACCTTTTGGCCGTAACGATTGAAAACATCCACAACGCAATCAGGCAGCTGTTCTATGTTTTTTATTTCCCACAGATCGTTTATACCGTCGGCATTAGGTGTAAAGGTGTTAGGTACAATTAATCCTCCAAAGTTTGTTATAGTAAGCGCTCCGGCTGCGTAACTCAGTTCGTAATTATCAGCCAGTCCACCGCTTACATTAATTGGATAGGTGCCCGGTTGCGAGTTTGACCGGGCCAGGGTGGTTATTTCAGGTAGAGAGGTTAATGAATTTTGGTCTTCGCCATTTACAAAACCTGAAAAGCTGGCAGTAAGCAAGGGGTTAGGTCTCCCTGCATTGCGGCGTGCATCATCAGCGGTAACAACTAAAGGGGCTTTAGTTACGGTGCTGTTGGGTATGGGTATTAATATGGCGCTTTTGCCCAGTGCTTTTAGCCTTATGTTTCCAAAGTGCTTTCCGGCTGGTGTGGTAGCGGCCAGTCTAACGTAAACAAATTGCCCGGTAATAACACCACCATTATGCGGAATAGTAACCATTTTGCTAAACGCTACATTATCAATACTTACCTGAAAGCCGTGCGGTGCGTCTATCTGAATACCCCCACTCAAACCGGAGGCCGAGACGGTAAAACCTGTGGTTGCGGAGGGTGTTCCGTAAACAGTGTTCAATGCAGCCGGTGTTCCTGATACATTTACATCAGGCGGGGGGACGGATGGCTCCACCGTAATGGTTGCACTAATAGAAGAGCAAGACCTTGTTGCGATAAAATCGCCGAGAGCATAAACATTAGGATGAGAAAAATCAGTTATCAGTTGGTTATTTGCCGTGTTGTAAACAAATACCCTGGATAAACCCGGGTGTAAAGCAATTAGTTGTCTTCCGTCTGCAGATAAGTCTACCCCATATGCCCCGGTAAGGGGTATGGTATAACGCACCGTTTTTGTATGGATGTCAATAACTGATATTCCGCCAACCTGCGTGTTTACAACATACAAGGTCTTCCCATCTTTGCTCATGGCATAATCCCCAAGGCCTTTACCAACCGGTATTTCATGTGTTACATTTTTAGTATCCGTATTAAAAACAAATACGTTGTTGTCGCTTGTTGTTCCTGATCTTATCTTGGTCATAAATATTTCTTTACCATCCGGAGCGATGGCAATAGGGTAGACCAAAACACTGTTGCCTATAGGATAAGAAACCAAGCTATATGTGCTTGTATTCATTTCATACAATTTGTTTTCAAGCGGGTTGTTAGCTTCTAACACATATAGTTTACTATCATCAGGACTGATAATTAAATTTGTTAATGGAGAGAACCCTTCAACAGTTCTTATCACCGAAAAATCTTTTGCATTATATACTCTTATAATCCCGTCTCTGAACGATACATATAAACGGCTTCCATCATTGCTTAGCGTACAAAACAATGGGTCAGCGTTACCGGTGTTTATTATTTTAACTGAATTGTCCACTGTATTTATTGCAATGATGTGATTGTTGGTAACAAAGTTCTTGGTGAGAGAGGTCAACATATAAACCCACTTACCATCTTTACTGGTTGTTTGGTAGTTCGGCTGTTTATTGCTGCCATAATCTAACGAGGGCAACCTTTGATAATCTGTGAGGTTGGTAACTTTTACACTGTTATCGACGTAGCCGCCTATATACATAAGCCCCGCTATATCTGCCCTTATATTGGCCACTATTGTGCTGCCGGTATTATTTATAGCAGTAAACGAGGATAAATTACCTTCGCCCGAGGCAGGTAAGCCAATTTCGGGATGATCATTGGTCCAGTTGTAGGCGCAACCAGCCGTATTGAATATTATTGGCTCGGTAACCTCGCCGGGCGATACGACTTGCTGAGCAAATAGCTGTATTGAGGCAAAAATACATAGACAAATAATGCAAAAGCAGGCTTTCATGATTAGGATGTGAGCATATTAGGTCAGCATGCTAACAATAAATATACAACCTGCCTTTGTTACAAACAAATAAGATAAGTTTTTTAGCTAATCAATTTTGATGTTTCAGACCTTTGGCCCAAAAGTAAAAACGCTGCTGTAATATTTAAAGTAGGCAACGCATAAAAACAGGTTTAAAGCTATTATGCCCGCTCCCATTGCTACGCCCGATGGTGCAAGCATGGCATGATATAAGAAAATATTTAAGCTTATGGGTAGCAAAACCAACAGAAAAAATGCGGTGAAACGGTTAAGCAGTAATGCTATTCCACCTAAAATTTCAAGCACTTTCATATATTGAAAAAAATAACCCGAACCATATAGGCCTCCGGAGAAAGCGGTTGCGGCTTCGGTCATTTTTGGTTGATCAGCAGGGATAAACGGAAAAAAGAAGTTTATACCAAAAAGCAGGTATATTAAACCTAACAAAATACGGGCTATTAATGTTGCTGTTTTCATGATGTATAAATATTAACTTTGTTAATAAACTATGGATATACAAAAAATAACATTGGCCAATGGTTGCTTTTGGTGCACCGAGGCTATCTTTCAAACACTTAAAGGCGTAAAAAGTGTTAAGTCGGGTTATATTGGTGGGCACGTAAAAAATCCTACTTATGAGCAGGTATGTACAGCCACTACCGGGCATGCCGAAGCTATTGAATTGGAGTATGATGCTGATGAACTCAATCTGGATGAATTGCTGCTGATATTCTTTAAAACGCATGACCCTACCACCCTTAACCGCCAGGGAAATGATGTTGGCCCGCAATATCGTTCGGGTATATTTTATCATACAGAAGAGCAGAAAGAAAGGGCTTTAGCTACGATTAAAACACTGACAGATAAGCAGCTTTTTGATGCCCCTATAGTTACGGAGGTTACCGCGGCGAGTGAGTTTTATCCTGCCGAGCAATATCACGACAACTATTTCAATCTTAACCCCAATAAATCTTACTGCGCGTTTGTAATACAGCCCAAGGTAAATAAGTTTGTTAAGGAGTTTCAGGATAAATTGAGGCCAGGCACTTACTAAAAATAGCTAATGAAGAAACTGTTATCGCTCTTTTCCATCATAGTAATAGTTACCTGCACTGCCAGCGCGCAGGATGCCGGTAAGTTATCCATTGTTAACGGCGGAAAAGTGTGGGCATTGCTATATCAACAGCGCGCTGCAGAGTATAAAGCGCTTTGTTTTCAAGCTTATAATTTGGCGCGCTTACGGTTGGACGAAGCTTTAAAACACAAAGGCAAAAAACCATTGGCTGTTATTACCGATGTTGACGAAACTGTGTTGGATAACAGTCCGTATGACGCAGCCCGAGCTGTTAAGGATAAAGACTTTGACTTTGCAGCCTGGAAAGCCTGGACCGCGAAGGGAATAGCCGACACCGTACCCGGTGCACCGTCGTTTTTTAAGTATGCAGCATCAAAAGGAGTGACTGTTTTTTATATTACCAACCGCGATGAGGATGAGCGTGATGGGACCACAAAAAACTTAAAGCTTTACAATCTGCCTAATGCTGATAAAACTCACATCTTTTTAAAGCAAAGTGTATCAAGCAAGGAAGCACGAAGGCAAGAAATATTAAAGAATTACACTGTTGTTTTATACTGCGGCGATAACCTACCCGATTTTGATTCGGCCTATGATAATAAGCCCTTACAGGATAGGCGAGATGCCGCTACAGAACGTTTAAAAAAATATTTTGGGAACAAATATATTGTGATACCTAACTCTGGCTACGGCGATTTTGAAAATGCTTTTTTTGGCAATCAGAAGTTAAATTCCGCGCAAAAAGATTCGGTATTACGTAGTATTGTTAAGATTACCGAGTAATTTTTAACAAAAAAAGGAAACAGTATAAAACGCTTTGCGTTATAATTTCAATACTTAGCCGAACTAAATAACCATTATGACGATTATTGAGAATGAACTTTACAAAGTAGCCATCCGCAATCAAGGCGGTGAGCTTACCTCATTTTATAATAAAGCAACAGGTGTTGAACATTTGTGGCAAGCTGATGCCGCTGTTTGGCCCTGGCACGCCCCCAACCTGTTCCCGGTAGTGGGTGGATTGATCAGCAATGAGCTGATAGTTGATGGCAAAACCTATAACATGCCAAGGCATGGCTTCGCCCGCACGTCAGAATTGTTGCTGATTGAAAGCAGCCCGGTGTCTGCTAAATTCTCATTGCCTAACTGCGAGAAAACGCTGGCGATTTATCCGTATAAGTTCGATTTTCAAATTCATTACGATCTGATAGATACCGCGCTGCGTGTTACCTATAAGCTCATTAATCACGATAGAAAACCCATTTATTTTTCGGTAGGCGGTCACCCGGCTTTTAATGTACCGTTCCATAAGGGCGAGAAATATGAAGATTATTACCTGGAGTTTGAACTGGATGAAAAACTGGAAACTCATCAGCTTTCTGCGGACGGCTTTTTTACCGGCGAAACGCACCCTGTCCCTACCCGCGACCGCATGCTGTTTTTAACCCGTGACCTTTTTGAAAAAGATGCGCTGGTATTTAAAAATTTAAGATCGCGCGAGGTATGCATAAAAAGCAAACTGCATGGCCTTAGCTTGACGGTAGAGTTTCCTCATTTTAACTATTTAGGCATATGGGCCAAACCCGGTGCAGATTTTGTTTGCATTGAGCCATGGGTAGGCTGCGCTGATACTGAAGGCAAGCACGTTGAGATCAGCAAAAAAGAAGCGATACAGGAGTTAAAGGTAGGGCATGTATTTGAAGCGGCGTATTTTATAAGCGCTGAATAATTAAGCTGTTATTCTCTTCAACTCCGCTTTAGCTTTTGCAAACCATACTTTGTTGCTGTTGCGCTCAACTGAGCTTAAATGCGGTTGCTCTTCAATTATGTCTGAAAATATTTGTCCTGCATCCTCTATCCTGTCCTGGCGAATTAGAAACAACCCGTATTCGTAACGGTTTTCAAAATAGGAATAACGTCCTTTCATAGATTTAAACTCTTCTTCGGCGGCGGTAACGTTGCCGGTTTGTTCAAGCGCTTTAGCGTACAACACATGTATTCGAGAGCGCGCAAAT
>CBFGNU010000223.1:0-7151 GCA_965650195.1 uncultured Mucilaginibacter sp.
CTAATATTAATAACTTTGCCACGTTTTTTAACAATAACAATGAAAAGAGATAAACTAATATTTAAGCTGTTGGATGAAGAGCAGCAACGCCAGGAAGAAGGTTTGGAACTTATTGCATCAGAAAACTTTGTGAGCTTACAGGTTATGGAAGCTGCGGGTTCTGTTGCTACCAACAAGTATGCCGAGGGCCTTCCGGGTAAACGTTACTATGGTGGCTGCCAGATAGTTGATGAAATTGAAACCATTGCTATTGAGCGTGCCAAGCAGCTTTTTAATGCCGAATGGGTTAACGTGCAGCCGCACTCAGGCGCGCAGGCTAACGCGGCGGTAATGCTGGCTTGTTTGCAACCCGGCGACAAAATATTAGGATTTGATCTTTCACACGGCGGCCACTTAACTCATGGTTCGGCGGTTAACTTTTCAGGAAAGTTATACGAGCCACATTTTTATGGTGTTAAAAAGGAAACCGGTTATGTTGATTACGACCAGTTAAAGGAAGTAGCGCTGCGCGAAAAACCAAAAATGATCATCTGCGGTGCTTCTGCCTACTCACGCGATTGGGATTATGAATTCATCCGTAAAGTAGCTGATGAAGTTGGTGCGTTGGTTTTAGCAGACATATCTCATCCTGCAGGTTTAATTGCACGTGGTTTATTGAAGGATCCGCTTCCACATTGTCACATTGTTAGTACAACAACACATAAAACCCTTCGCGGCCCACGCGGCGGCCTTATCATGATGGGTAAGGATTTTGAAAACCCATGGGGACTTAAAACACCTAAAGGCGAGATCAGAATGATGTCAGCCCTTCTGGATATGGCTGTTTTCCCCGGCACGCAAGGTGGTCCGCTGGAGCATATTATAGCTGCTAAAGCTGTTGCATTTGCCGAGGCTTTGTCTGACAGTTATTTGAAATACATTGTTCAGGTTAAAAAGAATGGCGCGGCTATTGCTAAAGCCTTCACAGATCGTGGTTACGAGATCGTATCTGGTGGTACAGATAACCACCTGGTGCTTATCGACCTGAGAAATAAAGGCGTAACCGGCAAAGCTGCCGAGAATGCATTGGTTAAAGCGGATATCACAATAAACAAAAACATGGTACCGTTTGATGATAAGTCGCCGTTCATTACTTCGGGTATACGCATTGGCACAGCCGCCGTTACTACCCGGGGCATGAAAGAGAAACAAATGGAGGCTATTGTTGCTTTAGTTGATGAAGTAATAAAAGACCCGGAGAACGAACTTTCTTTGGATAAAATACGTAAAAAGGTTCATAAGCTAACGGAGCAGTATCCGTTATATCACAATAAGACTAAAGAGTAATGATAAATAAGCAGGAGATCCTTTCAGAAGTAGAAGAAAAGCGTTTAGCCGCGCTCGACTCCTACAATGTTATGGATACCCTGCCTGAAAAGGAATACGACGCCATTACGCGCCTGGCATCTTATATATGCCAGGTGCCAATTGCGCTTATTTCGCTTGTTGATCAGGAAAGACAATGGTTCAAGTCTGCCGTTGGCCTTGATGTTGATCAAACCCCGCGTGCAGATGCCTTCTGCAATCACACCATTCTTACCGACGAGATATTAGAGGTAGACAACGCTGCCGAGGATGATACGTTTAAAGATAATCCACTTGTTACCGGCAAGGTAAATATCAGGTTTTACGCCGGCGCCCCACTTATTGATCCCGATGGACATCGCCTCGGATCGTTATGTGTAATTGACACTGTCCCACGTAAACTTAATGAACAGCAACGAGACGCGTTGCGCACATTGGCCGACGAGGTAATGTCGCACTTGCTGCTGCGGAAGCAAAAAAAAGCGTTAGAAGCATCGCTTGATGCGCATAAAGAGTTTTATAACCTGTTTAACAGCTCGCCGGATATACATTATATTGCAGGTGCTGATTCAAATATTGAATTTATTAATGACGCAGTAACCAATATTTTGGGTTACACCCCTCAACAGGCTCTAGGTCGTTCGTTATGGGAATTTGTGGTTAGTAAAAACCGAGAACAGTTTTTGCCGCTTATTGAGATGGCGGTTGAGACCGGCCGGCCATTTGAATTAGAAACCCGAACAATTACGGCAACCGGAGAAGCCAAATGGATAGGCTGGTGCGCAATATATAAGGGTGGCAAATGGTATGCAAGCGGACGCGATATAAGCTATCAAAAACAATTAATCGCCGATTTGGAACAGCTATCACTTGTTGCCAGCAACATGATAAATGGTTGCGCTGTAAGCGATGCTAATGATAATGTTATCTGGATAAATAATGCGTTCACAAAAACAACAGGATATAACTTGTCGGATGTGGAAGGAAAACGCTTGCGCGATGTTTTTGTGCCTGATGTAAATAATACCGACAGCCTAAAGAAATATAACGAGAAGATCCAATCAAAAAAATCATACTCTGTACATGTATACGCTACGCGGAAGGATGGCCAGCAAGTATGGTTATCAATTACAACTTCTGTAATTTATGATAAAAAAGGAGATGTTGACAGGTACATCCGCATAATATCTGACATAACAACCCGCAAAAACACACAGCAGGATCTGGAGATCTTGTCTTTCGCGGCACAAAAATCGCCTGCCGGTATGCTTACCCGCGATGCAGAGGGCCACGTTATGTGGATGAATGAAGCGGTAGAGAAAATTACCGGATATACCCTGGCCGAAATGAAAGGAAAAACATTTGGTAATATTTTGGTAGGCCCTGATACTGATATGAGCGTGTTTGAGAGTGCTGTTAAATCCTTTCAGCAAAATCAACCATACAATATTGAAATACTCGTCTATAAAAAAGACAGAACTCCGGTATGGATAGCATTGTCTAACAGCCCGCTTTTTAACGAGGCGGGAGAAGTAGAGCGGCAGGTAAGTTCAATAACAGATATTACCGAGCGCAAATATGCCGAGAATGAGCTGAAACTGCTTTCGTTAGTGGCCAGCAGCATTAACAGCGGTGTGGTAATAAACAATAGTAAAGGCGAAATTGAATGGGTAAATCCGGCGTTTGAAAAAATTACAGGGTATTATTTAAAAGATGTTCAAAAGAAATACTTAGGCGATATTATACAGGGCGAATTAACGGATACCAATATTATACAAAATGCCCGCGAGTTATCTAAAAATAAAAGATCTTTTGAGGTTGACCTGCTGGCTTATCGTAAAGACAGAAAGCCGATGTGGATCTCGGTTATCAACTCTGTAATTTTAAATAAGCAGGGCGAAGTAGAAAAATATATTGAAGTAATAATTGATATAAGCGCCAAAAAGAAGGTGGAGCTGGAGCTGATAGCGGCCAAAGAGGAAGCCTTACAGTTGAGTCGTGCAAAGGATATGTTTATATCAGTAATGACGCATGAGATACGCACGCCGCTTAACGCGGTTATTGGCATGTCGCATTTATTGCAGGAGGGTAATCCGGATGCGTCTCAAAAAGAAAACCTGGACATACTTAAGTTCTCTGCAGAAAATTTAATGCTGCTTATTAATGATGTGCTTGATTTTACCAAGATAGAAACAGGCAATATCGAGCTGGAAAATACGACTGTTGATCTGCGCGATCTGGTGCAGAGCATTACCGGATCAATGCAGTTTAAAACCAAGGAAAAGAAAATTGAACTGATCCAAAAAATAGCTCCGGATGTACCCACAACTATTGTAGGTGACAGAACCAGGTTGTCTCAGATATTGCTTAACCTGGTAAGCAATGCCGTTAAATTTACCGAAATGGGGCGCGTAACGGTAGAGTTACAAGTGGTTGAGCAGAACGAGCACGAAGCGCGTATAAGATTTGCTGTAACAGATACAGGAATTGGTATAGCAAATAACAAATTAAATACGATATTTGAAACGTTTAAACAAGCCGAAGCCGACACTACTCGTAAATACGGTGGAACAGGTTTAGGTTTGGCTATAAGCAAAAGGTTGATAGAACTGCATGATTCGCGTATTAACGTGGAGAGCAGCCCGGGTAAAGGCTCAACTTTTTGGTTTGCTATAACATTTAAAAAGGCAGATAGAAACCATCATAATAACAACAACGTGGAAACAGGTTTAAATATTAATGTACTGGTAGTTGATGATAACCAGATAAACCGCTTACTTATCAATAAAATATTGACAAAGTGGGGAGCCACTATTGACTTTGCCGAAAACGGGTTACAAGCGGTTAATAAGGTTGAAGCCAATAAAAATTATGATGTTGTGTTGATGGATATCCATATGCCTGAAATGGGCGGACTGGAAGCAACACAGATAATACGCGCAAACCCAGAGCCCTATTTTAAGCAACTACCTATTATAGCACTAACCGCATCTATGCTTACCAACCAAATGAGCCAGATAGGTGATGCCGGTATGAATGATTACATTTTGAAGCCCTTTGAACCTAAAGCGCTGTTTGATAAACTAACCCGGTACCAAAAATCATAGGTAAGATTCCGGTGCTGTGGCGTGTTTAGTGCCACAAGCTTTTTTTCGACTGTATAAAAATCCCTCTTTTTAGGTCTAACCCGGCTGATCGGCACCGCCCGGATGTGCGTGGCAATTTTTATTGACCCCCTAAATAGCCAATGCGTATAATTTTGAAGCCAGTAACAGGCAATTCCGGTCAAATGGTAACGGCCTGTAAATAGCTATGGATTAATATTATTTTTTGAGCAGGGCATTATTATTGCAGGAACGGCTTTTATGTTTAACAATATACATATGAAAAAGATATTATTTTTTGCAGCAATTTTAAGTGTTGGCCTTTTTTCTTGTAAAAAAGATAACAACAACGGCGACAACACGGCCCATGTATCTGTAAGGCTGACAGACGCGCCAGGCGTCTTCGGCAATGTTTTCCTTAATGTGAAAAGCGTAGTAGTGGTAACGGACAATGGCGAACGTACACTGGACCTTAAAGGCGGCGTTATTGACATTTTACGTTTCAGAAACGGACGCGATACCTTAATTGCCGATGCCGACATTCCTGCCGGAACCATTCAACAAGTTCGTTTGGTATTGAATGATACAGGTAACAAGGTTGTTGTAGGTGGTGTAACTTATGATCTGACCACACCAAGCGGACAAACATCAGGTGTAAAGCTTAATGTGCACGACAATTTAACAGCCGGAGTAGCGTATACCCTTAAGTTAGACTTTGACGTAGCCAAATCTATTGTGCTTACCGGAAGCGGCAAGTATATTTTAAAACCTGTTATACGTGCTATAGCCGAAGCTACATCTGGTGTAATTACCGGAATGGTTTCACCGGCGGCAGCTTCACCTAGCGTGTATGCTATTATGGGCACTGATACCGTTGGTACCATGGCAGATGCAACCGGAAAGTTTTATTTCCCTGGTTTACCAGCCGGAACTTACAATGTTAGGTTCGAGCCTGTTTCGCCTTATGCAGTTAAAACCGTTACAGGTATAACCGTAGTGACCGGACAGGTGAATAATATGGGAACAGTAACCCTTCCTTAATTAAGTTTATTATTTATTTTTAAAGAAAGCCGCATGGATGAAAATCTATGCGGCTTTTTTGTGCTTATATCAAATCAATAATTCAATAACTCAGTAATTCAAACCTAAATCATTCCGCATACGCAATAGTAGCTATACTCAGTTTTACGCCCGGTATTTTAAGCAGTTCTATGCCACAGGCTTCCAAAGTTGAGCCGGTTGTTACGGTATCGTCAACCAGCAGGATGTGTTTGTTGATAAGCTGATCGGGATCTTTCACCGCAAAAACTTCCTGCATGTTTTCAAACCTGGCAAAACGCGATTTATGTGTTTGTGTTTCGGTATGCCGGATTCTTACCAGGTTGTTTTCTGTTAGATCGGCATCTAATCTTTGAGCCAGCCCCTCGCCAAAGCAGGCGCTTTGATTGTATCCGCGTTCCCTCATTCGCCGCTTATGCAGCGGGACGGGAATTATATGATCTATCTCCTTAAATGTGTCGCTTTTTAACAACTGTTCTGCCGCTATGCTGCCCAACACTTTGCCTATCTGCGGCATATTTTTATATTTTAAATGATGCAGCAGGTTCTGCACCTTTCCGCCTTTGCTAAAATAATACATAGCATAGGCCGCTTCAATGTTCAGCTTGCCCCAAAACTGGCGCGCAACCACATTATCAGGCTGTAAATGAAAGTTAGTGAAAGGCAAACTATACCGACAATCCGTACAAAGCACATGCTCGTTAGCCATCAACGCCTCACCACAAGCCGGGCAAAGATGGGGGAACAGTAACGAAGTAAAATCTGCCAGGTAACGGGTGAGCACATTCATGGCATTAAGGTAGGAATTTGGTTTAAGTTTGTTATTGTGCTTTAGCTTTTTGTTGTATATTAGGTATTGCTTATCACTATGACTACATCTAAAAAAGTCTTCCGGTTCCTGACGTTAATGATACCAGTGGGCCTATTCATAGCATCGCTTACGCAAAATGCTTTTACAACGGAGTATATGAATGAAGAAGGTCCGACGCGGGCTATAGATATTTTTATAATGGGCCCTACTCTTATCGCAGGCGGGGCATTAAATGAATGGCTTACCTGGATGGCAAATCCATTAGCCTTGGTGGCAGCTTACCGTTTTTTCGTTTCAACGAGCGAAAAGCCTTTATTAAAAAAGTATGAAAAATTCAGGAGTAGTATTCTGCTATCTCTACTTGCTTCGGCAATAGCCTGGAACTTTAGTTTTTGGGATGAAGTATTGGGCAATGAAGGTGGGACAATGTCTCCAATTGTGAGCTTTGATCCAGGGTATTGGTTATGGGCCTCAAGTTTTTACGCGCTTGCAATCGGTATTTTAGTCTTCGCTGCAATATACAAATACCCAAAAAAAGAGAAGAATTTGCCATTTAGCAAATAAGCCCGTTGTTCGATACCGATAAAATGGCAAGCACACCGTTCCAAAAGCGTTTCGCAAAAAGCACAAATTGAGCTATTTTATAACTGTTTGATATATAGTATAGTGCGTTAATTTTACAGCTAAATTTCCCGGCGAATAAGTCTGTTGCAAAGTGTTGCAAGGAAAAACTGTAGTTATTTAATAATCAGTTTGTTAGCCAAAATTGCTGTTGCAAGTGTTGCATCTGTTGCTATATTTTTCTGCAACACCCCCGTTTATATTACCCCTAT
>CBFGNU010000224.1:0-7126 GCA_965650195.1 uncultured Mucilaginibacter sp.
TACTGATTTTGGTACAGAAGGGCTTATTGTTATGGGTAACGAGGGTAACGGCCTGCGCCCGGAAATTATAAAGCTGGTAAGCAAAGCCATTACTATACCTCGTTTTGGCGGCGCCGAGTCGCTAAATGTGGCTATTGCAACGGCCATATTTTGTTCGGAAATAAACAGAAATAAGCGCAAATAAATATTGATGGGCAATAAATAATTACTATTTTTGCAATCCTTTAAAAGGGTCGGGTGGCCGAGTGGCTAGGCAGAGGTCTGCAAAACCTTTTACAGCGGTTCGAATCCGCTCCCGACCTCAAGGTTAAAAACATTAAATAAAAAAATTGTCATGGGCGTAACTCGTTTAAAAAGAAAAGATAGAAGAAACAAAACTTTTTCAAGATTAGAAGTTCAGTTTTTAAAAAATGCTACCAACTTAGAGTATGGCAGCCGTTCACACGAATCTGCTAAAAGCCAGATAGCTAAAAACAACGAAGTTTTAGCTGCTGTTGCTGCTAAATAATTCTAAAGAAATTTATGGTATAAAGTCTTGTTGGTGATAACCGGCAAGGCTTTTTTTGTGCCTTTATTTTGGATTAAGATTGGTAGGATGGAAGGGTCTTAGTATCGACAAACGTTAAATCAAGACCGCCTAAAAGTTATAATTCAGACAATATCTTCTTATTGATCTTTTTGATCAGCCCCGGTCCCTCATAAATAAAGCCGGTATAAAGCTGCACTAATGATGCTCCTGCTTTTATTTTATCCAAAGCATCTTTTGCTGAATGTATGCCGCCCACACCAATAATTGGAAATGATCGGTTTGATTTGTTAGCCAGGTAACGGATCACCTCGGTAGCGCGTTTGGTTAAGGGTGCACCGCTCAAGCCACCCGCTTCTGTTTTTAATGCCTCTTTAGTTAACCCCGATTTATCAATGGTTGTATTGGTAGCAATAATACCAGCAATTTTGGTTTCCTGTACTATCTCAACAATATCGTCCAGTTGTTCATTGGTAAGGTCAGGGGCTATTTTAAGCAGGATGGGTCTACTTATGCCGTTTTTATTATTGCGTTGCTGCAACGTATTTAAAATATGCATCAGCGGTTCCTTTTCCTGTAGTGCCCGTAAGCCTGGCGTGTTAGGCGAACTTACGTTCACCACAAAGTAATCAACTACATCAAACAAGCGGTTAAAACATTTTATATAATCGTTAACGGCGTCTTCATTAGGTGTGTTTTTATTTTTGCCGATGTTGCCGCCAATAATTAGTCCCTTTTGTGCCTCAGGCTGGTTTTTGCGATAAGCTGCTATGCGCGATGCCAAAACATCAACTCCCAAATTATTAAAGCCCATCCGGTTAATAATGGCTTTATCAGCAGGGCTTCGGAACATCCTTGGTTTAGGGTTGCCGGGTTGGGGCAGAGGGGTTACCGTGCCCAATTCCACAAAACCAAAACCCAGGTTGGCCATTTCAGTAATAACTTCGCCGTTTTTATCAAAACCTGCCGCAAGACCTACAGGGTTTTTAAACTTCAGGCCAAACACTTCATTTTCCAACCGGTCATCACGCAGGTCCCATAATGCACGGCTTAACGCCGCCCCGCCCGGAAATTGGTTAAAGCGACGTAAATTGCGGGTTACAAAGTAATGTACGTTCTCTGGGTCGAATTGAAAAAGGATGGGTTTGATAATGGAATACATGCCCGCAAAGTTAGCAGTTTGGTTCATAGTTCATAGATGATAGTTCATGGTTGGTAGTTTATGGTGCTTACTTTTTTATTAGCCATGATACCTCAATTTAATATTTATATTAGTGTTACCAATTATATAACCAACAACAATGAGCACTAACAACACCCGCCGCAATTTTCTTAAAACCGCATCCGTTGGTACGCTGGCCGCTATCAGCATTCCTCAAATTGTATCTGCTGCTATGGCGGCTGAACCTAAGGGCAAAAAGGTTACTATTGAAAAAGGCGATATCATCCTTTTTCAGGGCGACTCCATAACAGACTCGGGCCGCAATAAAACTAATAATACACCCAACGCGGCACCACACCTGGGTAACGGTTACGCGCTGATGGCCGCCGGCGAGCTTTTGTTGAAGCATCCTCATAAGGACCTTAAAATATTTAATAAGGGCATCAGCGGCAATAAAGTGTACCAACTGGCCGAGCGATGGGATGCTGATGCACTGGATATTAAACCAACAGTTTTAAGTATCCACATAGGCGTTAACGATTTTTGGCATACGCTAACCAATGGCTATAAAGGCACTGTCGATACCTACATTGCCGATTACAAAAAACTGCTCGACCGTACAAAAACGGCATTGCCTAACGTGAAATTTATTTTGTGTGAACCCTTTGCGGTAATGGGAGTTAGGGCTGTAGATGAAAAGTGGTATCCTACCTTTGATCTGTTCCGCAAAGCTGCCCGGGATATGGCCGACGAATACAATGCGCCCTTTGTGCCTTACCAAACCGCCTTTGATAAAGCTATAAAACAAGCGCCACCTATTTACTGGACAGGCGACGGAGTGCACCCCTCAGTAGCCGGCGCTGCATTAATGGCACAAACCTGGTTGGAGGCTGTTAAATAGTGTATTAGTTCCCTATGATTTGAGAATTGGAGGTGTTGCAAAAATATATGGCAACACTTTGCAACACCTGCAACTGTATGTTTTGCAAATATCTTGTAATCAAACGATTATGAATATTGAAAGTTTAAACATGCAACACTTTGCAACAGACTTATTCGTCAGGAGAATTAGCTATAGAACCGATGTAACTCATTGTATATCAATGTGTTGTAAATACGCATATTTTAACCATTGTTTGCAACAGTTCGCCTCCGGTTTATTGGTCTCAGCCGTTGTTGCGAATAAAGCGATGGTGTTGTTGTGTCGGCGTTTCACGGCCGTGACGTCAAAACAGCCATATTTTTACCCCCAAAAAACCGTACCTTTGCGGCCAAATGATCGCGATAAATAATTTAACGTTCGAGATAGGTGCGAGGGCGTTGTATGATGAGGCCAACTGGCACATTAAACCCGGAGAAAAAATTGGATTGATTGGTGCTAACGGAACCGGGAAAACCACACTTTTAAAAATAATTGTAGGCGATTATAAGCCTACGTCGGGTACCATATCAATGGCTAAGGACCTTACCATGGGCTATCTTAACCAGGATCTGTTATCGTACTCGTCTGATAAAAATATTGTGCATGTGGCGATGGAAGCTTTTGAGCGCCAGAACCAATTGCATGATGAGATAGAAGTGCTGCTTAAAAAGCTCGAAACAGAGTACACCGAAGACATCCTGCATAAATTAAGCGATAAACAGCACGAATTTGAGGCGCTTGATGGCTATAACATTGAATACAAAGCGCACGAGATATTAGCCGGTTTGGGCTTTAGCGAAGCTGATTGCCAGCGTAAGTTAAGCACCTTTTCGGGTGGATGGCGTATGCGGGTGATGCTGGCCAAAATACTTTTGCAGGCACCTGATATTTTATTACTGGATGAGCCTACCAACCACTTAGACTTACCGTCTATCCAATGGCTGGAAGATTATTTGAAGGCATTTAGCGGTGCTATCATCATCGTATCGCACGATAGGTGGTTTTTAGATAAGGTTATTAACCGCACGGTTGAGTCGCGCAAAGGTAAACTGAACGTTTATGCCGGTAACTACACTTTCTATCTGGAAGAAAAAGCCCTTCGTGCAGAAATTCAGCGTGGCGAGTTTAAGAATCAGCAATCAAAAATAAAGCAGGAGGAGCGTTTGATAGAGCGTTTCCGTGCCAAGGCATCCAAAGCAAAAATGGCGCAGTCGCGTATTAAAATGCTGGATAAAATGGAGCGTGTGGAAGATGTGGATGATGATAACCCGGAGGTTAATTTCAGCTTCAAATTCAGTAAGCAATCGGGCCGACATGTAAGTACGCTGGAGCACATCACCAAAAAATATCCTGCAATTGACATTCTGGACGATGCGGAAGCCATAATTGAAAAAGGCGATAAAATTGCACTGATAGGTGCCAACGGTAAGGGTAAATCAACGCTGCTGCGTATTGTGGCGGGAGCGGATAAAGACTATACCGGCACTGCGGTTACAGTCCACAATGTAACCCAAACTTTCTTCGCGCAGCACCAGTTGGAATCATTGCACCTGGAGAACCAGATATTGCAGGAGCTGCAGGCTTTTGCGCCAAAACATACCGATACCGAGCTTCGCTCAATATTAGGGTCGTTCTTGTTTACCGGTGATGATGTTTTCAAGAAGATCAAAGTGCTATCGGGTGGTGAAAAATCGCGCGTGGCTTTGGCTAAAGCCTTAACTGCCGACGCTAACTTTTTAGTACTGGATGAGCCTACCAATCACCTTGACATGGCTTCGGTTAACATTTTGATCCAGGCTTTGCAACAATACGAGGGTACGGTTATAGTCGTATCGCACGACAGGTATTTCCTGGATAATGTGGCCAATAAGATCTGGTTTATTGAAGATCAAAAGATCAAACAATATCCGGGTACTTATGCTGAATACGATGAGTGGAACGCTAAACGTAAGTTAGAACCAAAGGCAGCTTTGCCAACTCCTCAGTCAAAAAAGGAAGAGAAGAAGCCTGAACCGGTTAAACAGCAACCACCAGAAAACAAACATCAGCAATTAAAAAAACTGAACCAGGATCTTTTTAAAATGGAAGAGCAGATAGCTGTTTTGGAAAAAGCTGTTAAGGACTATGAAGCTAAGCTAGCTGACGATAAAATATATAACGACAGCGCGAAGCTGAAGGAAACCAATGCGGCATATGCGCAAAAGCAGGCTGAGCTTAAGCAACTACAGCAGCAATGGGAAACCCTGGCTGAGCAGATAATGGAGCTGGAGGCGTAAAAATAATAGGAGCGAGGGGGTGTCATCCTGAGCTTGTCGAAGGACGCGTGTAAAGGCCAACGCACTATGTTTCGACAAGCTCAACATGACACCCCTTTTTTATGCGGTAGCTTAAATATTGAATAGAAAGGCTAATATTGCATTATGAAGAAACTAACCCTTCTGCTACTGCTATTCATCAGCATAAACACTTTTGCCCAAATACCCTATACCAACAACGTTTTTAACCCTGCTATAAAAAGCGTTGAGTTTTATAACACTTCAAAAGTTGGCTCTTTCCCGGTTATCAACCTTAATACAGCCGAACAGTTATTGTTAGCTTTCGACGATCTGCGCGGCGGTTACCATAACTATTATTACACCATTGAGCATTGCGACAACAAATGGAACTCATCGGGCCTCTCAACCGGGTTTTACCTGCAAACTTACCAGGACGACAGAATTA
Source organism: uncultured Mucilaginibacter sp. (assembly GCA_965650195.1). Taxonomy (GTDB): domain Bacteria; phylum Bacteroidota; class Bacteroidia; order Sphingobacteriales; family Sphingobacteriaceae; genus Mucilaginibacter. Next base: position 5,332 of record CBFGNU010000224.1, read on the forward strand.
TAGACTACTTGTACTCAACTAACACCATGCGTAAGTACACGCATTATGAGCTCAAATTTCCAAATGAAAATATAAAACCTAAAATTTCAGGCAACTACGTCTTGAAGGTCTATGAGGATGGAGATCAATCAAAAATGATCCTCAACCGCCGTTTTTACGTTTTAGGTAGCCGGGTAGCTGTAGCTGCCGAAGTAGTAACGCCCAATCTTGTTCAGTTAAGGCAAACAGGGCAAAAAGTAAATGTTCAGGTAAATTATGGCGGATTGCTGGTCCAGAACCCAAACTCAGATATGCGGGTGGTCATAATGCAGAATGAGCGTAGCGAAACGGCGCAGACCAATATTGCACCTACTTATATTCGCAATGGTCAGTTGAGCTATAACGATATCAACATAAATAATTTTGCCGGGCGCAACGAGTTCAGGCATTTTGATACGCGTACGCTCAAACTTAATACAGACCGCGTTGCCCGGATCTACCGCGACACAGCATATGCCGTAGTTTTATTGACCGATCCGGTGCGTAACAGTCCCGATTATTTGTTCCAGTTTGATAACGATGGGCGGTTTTATATTTTGAACCAGGATGGTAACGATGCCCGTCGCGATGGCGACTATACCTACGTGTATTTTAGCCTCGCCGGTAATAACCTGCCTACGCAAGGCGCCGTGCACCTTATTGGTAAGTTTAATGATTACCGAACAGATGCACGTAGTAAAATGGACTATGACCCTGCGGTTGGGAAATATTTCATTAAGCAGTTTTTAAAACAAGGTGTTTACGACTTTGAATACATTTGGGTAGACAATGCAGGCAAAGCAGATGATGTACCCTTGGAAGGCACCCACTTTGAAACCGAGAATGAATACCAGGTATTGGTTTACTACAGGCCGCCAAGCGCCCGGTGGGATGAACTGGTGGGCTTTGGTGCGCTGAATAGCGTCAAAAAATAGCACACCATAGGTTAATTAGGGTAAACTGCTAACTTTGAATATAGATGATGCAATCAAACCTCGCAATTGATAAACAGTGGCTGTACCTTTTTATAGGTGTGGCGGTGCTGATCAACCTGACCGGATTGTTCATCCCGATTATGGGGCCCGACGGTACGTTGTATGCTACTATTGCCAAAGCCATGGTGCAGCGCAATAACTACATTGAGCTGTTTTATAATGGTACTGATTGGTTGGATAAGCCCCACTTTCCTTTCTGGATAACCGCATTCTCCTTTAAAATTTTCGGTTTTACAACATTTGCTTATAAGCTGCCTGCTATACTTTTTATGCTGATGGGGGCGGGTTACACTTATCTGTTTGCTAAAAGGTTATACAATGCACAGATAGCTTTATGGTCAGTTTTGATATTACTAACTGCACAGCACATAGTACTTTCCAATAACGATGTGCGGGCTGAGCCTTATTTAACGGGATTGATCATAGCTTCGGTATACCATTTTTATCGCGCCCAAAAAGGCAACTACGGGCAGTTGTTATTAGCCTGCCTTTTTGCAGCCTGCGCTGTTATGACGAAGGGTTTGTTCGCCCTGGTGCCTATCTGCGGGGCCATTTGCGGGCATTTATTCATTACCCGCCAATGGAAGCAGTTATTTAATATAAAATGGCTCATAGCCGTTGTTTTTATCCTGATATTCATTGCTCCCGAACTATACTGCCTTTATGTACAGTTTGACGCGCACCCCGAAAAACTGGTGTTTGATACACACAATGTATCGGGCATCAAGTTCTTTTTTTGGGATAGTCAGTTTGGTCGTTTCTTTAATACCGGTCCGATAAAA
>CBFGNU010000225.1:0-7034 GCA_965650195.1 uncultured Mucilaginibacter sp.
AGCAAAAATCGGTAATGAATTCATGATTCAATTTTTTTATTTCAATATCCTCAGCACCAAATTTCCATTTCAAAAAACCAGCAACATGATTAATAGCGGTATTATAACGTGTAATTGTATTGGCAGCAAAATCGATACCTTCGAGCGCTTTCATTTGTGCGTTATGTTGCCTGAATACATCCAGTATCAGTATTTTCTTTTCATCTGCCCCTGTCAATGCGTCCTTTAATGTCTCAACTGTTAAGTCTTGGTCATTATCGATTAGTTTTTTTTTCGCACGATAAACACTCTGCTCTAATGCATCAAGGAAACGATTTAGCTCTTTTGTAGATTCCTTGGCTCCCAATGCCCTTCCCGCTTTCGGACTCCACAGCGTTGGCTCGCATTTTCTTTTGGTAGACAGTTCTTTTGCAGTGCCATCCACGGTTATTTTAAGGTAAATAGGGAGGGGACCGCTCTCGTAATTTTTGGGCTTTCTCATAAAGAATAATAACCCGAAGCTTTTTTCAAACATAAATACTCAATAAAAGGTGAAACAAAGGTCGATTTTGAGTACTTAGAAATCAAGATGTTTAGTGATTGAACATGTTGATTTACAATTCATTATGAAGATTTCATTGAGTCTTTTTTTTATTTTAAAAGACTCAACGAATCACTCAATAGAATTATGCGTTTTTCGGTAATTGTTGATAGGAGGATTTAATAAAAAAGCCCCTAAATCATTGATTTAAGGGCTTTTTGAAGCGTTTGACATCAGCTTCAGTACTCAGAGCGGGAATCGAACCCGCACTCCGTTTACGGGAACAGGATTTTAAGTCCTGCGTGTCTACCAGTTCCACCATCTGAGCAGGCGTTAACCTTTTAAAAATAAAACCCCTCTGTTTAGTTCAGAAGGGAGTTATTGGAGCGAAAGACGAGATTCGAACTCGCGACCCCGACCTTGGCAAGGTCGTGCTCTACCAACTGAGCTACTTTCGCATTTTATATTCCGTTCAACACATTCGCGTTTGCGGAGTGCAAATATAGACAGAAAAGCATATTCTGCAAGGGAAAACTATATTTTTTTTGAATGTTTCTATAACTCGCTGTCTTTCAAAACTTCTGTTATCAAGTCGCTCTCAAAGCCGCGGCCCAATGCGTATTGTTGCAGCTTGTAACGGCGTTTATAGGCGTTGCCTTCTTTTAATAAAGCTGCTTTCTTCTCAATTATTGCCTGTAGCGTCTCAATATAGTCATCGTAATTAATGCTGCCGAGGGCCTTTTTAATAAGTACATCTGGCACTTTTTTTAATTTGAGGCCTTGTTTTATTTTGATCTTCCCCCATGCTTTCTGCCTGAATTTGCCGGTGGCGTATGCCTTAGCAAAGCGTTCTTCGTTTAAGAAACCGCCTTCAATAAGTTTAACAATTATGTTTTCCACAGCTGCCGGCCACAATCCCCACTCATATAATTTATCCCTAACTTCCTGCTGCGATCGCTCCTGGTAGGCGCAATAATGCCCGGCTTTTTCAAGAGCAAGCTTCTCGTCAATTATTTTTTGCTTCTTAGGGCTATCCATTAAAACCAAATGTGTCAAAAATTTCTTCTATTGCCGAGAAATATAAGCAAATTAGCATCAATTATGCTCAGCAACCTATACGCTATTCAACAGGTTAAGGATATTATTAAAGCCGAAGGCGATATTATTACAGATGATGTAATAAATGTACTGCTAACAGACAGCCGCAGAGTCACCAATGCTGCTGATGGTTTGTTCTTCGCTTTAAGCGGCCGGCGCAATGGGCATGCCTTTATTGCTGAGGCTTATGCAGCCGGCGTGCGTAACTTTGTAGTGAAGCAAGGACCGGAAATTAAACTGCCTGACGCGAATTTTTTGATAGTACCTGATGTACTAACGGCACTTCAAACGCTTGCTACCCATCACCGCGATCGTTTTAACATTGATGTGATAGGTATTACCGGCAGCAACGGCAAAACCATTGTAAAAGAGTGGCTTTATCAGTTATTTACGGTTGATAAGAATGTAGTGCGCAACCCCAAGAGCTATAACTCGCAAATTGGAGTGCCGCTTTCAGTATGGCAAATGAGCGAAAAGAACGAGCTGGCTATATTTGAAGCGGGCATATCTATCCCCGGCGAGATGGTGCGGCTGGAAAGTATTATAAAACCATCTATCGGCGTGCTTACTCACCTCGGCCCCGCACACAACGAAGGTTTTGAAGATTTTAAGGAGAAAGTATCGGAGAAACTAAAGTTATTTGCCAACTGCCGTTTGGTGATATATAATTACGACCAGGTAACCGATTATAAAGACCAGATAAAAGCAGAGACCTGCTTTACCTGGAGCCGTACGTTCCGGCAGGCTGATTTGTATGTTTTTAGCGAGACAGTAATTTCTAAAAACTACTACTTAAGGGCAAAGTATAAGGAGCAGGAAATCGAGTGCCTTGTTCCTTTTACAGACGAGGCTTCTGTTGAAAATGCTATTACCTGCTGGGCAACTATGTTGGCCCTGGATTATTCGCCTGTTGAGGCTGACAAGCGTATTGAGCGGCTTAGTCCGGTGAGTATGCGCCTGGAACTTAAAACCGGCACTAACGATTGTTCAGTTATCGATGACACTTATAATTCTGATATACAATCGTTAGAGATAGCGCTTAACTTTTTAAATCAACAAAATCAGCATAAAAAAAAGACGCTGATACTTTCTGATATCTTCCAGTCTGGTTTGCCGGAAGATGTATTGTATAAACAGGTCGCCGAATTGGTACATAATAAAAATGTAGATAAGTTTATCGGCGTAGGAGCGGCCCTGATGAACAGGCAGGATTCAATTGATGTGCCCGAGAAACATTTTTTCGCTGATACAAATGCTTTGCTCAGTCACCTTAACGGTTTGAGGTTTAGAGACGAGACCATTCTGATAAAAGGTTCGCGAAGTTTTGAATTTGAGCGGATAAGCAGATTGCTGTCGCAGAAAAACCACGAAACGGTGATGGAGATCAACCTGAATGCCCTGCTAAACAACCTCAATAACTATAAAGCCAAGATAACGCCGGGTGTTAAGGTAATGGCTATGGTAAAAGCATTCTCATATGGCAGCGGCACGTTTGAATTGGCCAATATGCTGCAATATAACAAGGTTGATTATCTGGCGGTAGCTTATGCGGACGAAGGCGTTTCATTACGCCAATCAGGCATCACTTTGCCCATAGCGGTAATGAATACCGAGTATTCTGCTTTTGATAAGCTGACGGAGTATAAACTCGAACCTGTTATATATAGCTTCGGACTGCTGGACGAGTTTGTAAAATATGCCCAATTGAACGAGATATCGGCTTATCCGGTGCATATTAAAATTGATACAGGCATGCATAGACTGGGCTTTGAGGAGTTTGAAATAGATGCATTATGTGATATGCTGGAAATAAACAAGTATATACGTGTTAAATCTGTTTTTTCTCATTTGGTGGCGAGCGATGCTGCTGAGCACGACGGCTTCACCAAGACGCAGATAAAACGTTTTGAAAAGGCATATAAAAAGATAGAAGAAGCATTGGGCTATAAAGTGATTAAACATCTGTCGAATACATCGGGCATTACACGGTGGCCCGGCGCGCAATACGATATGGTAAGGCTCGGTATTGGCCTTTACGGCGTCGACGCGGCAGTACCACCAACAGACAGTGCCTTACAGCCGATTGCTACTTTAAAAACAAGTGTTTCGCAGGTGCGCAAAGTTGCAGCCGGGGATACAATTGGCTACTCGCGTAAGGGGATAATGGCGGATAACGGGAAAATTGCGACGGTGCGTATTGGCTATGCTGACGGCTATCTAAGGGCTTTCGGTAACGGAGTAGGCAAAATGTTGGTGAATGGAACCCTTGTGCCCACTATAGGCAACATATCCATGGATATGACCATGATAGATGTTACTGCTTTGAATGTAGAAGAGGGCGATGACGTGATCGTTTTCAACAATGAGTATAGAATAGAAGAACTTGCCACTCAAATCGGCACTATTCCCTATGAAATTTTAACTAATATTTCACAGCGCGTAAAAAGGGTGTACTTTTACGAATAGAAATATTTAGAAGATATGAAGAAGGTAATTGGTGCGTTGTTAAATTATTTTCTGAAAGGTGTTATAGTGGTTATACCTATTGGGGCCGCTTTTTTTCTGATCTACTGGGCGGTCTCAACCATTGACAACGCCCTAAACATAAGCGACATTTTTTGGGCTGATAGCGTAACCGGCAAGCCGCGTTATATACCTGGTTTAGGTATATTGAATGTTTTTGTTTTAATAATGATTGCCGGCGTGTTGGTAACCAATGTGGTTACAGATCCTATAAAGAAATGGTTCAACCGGTGGATAAACAGGCTCCCGCTGTTTAAATTTCTCTACTCTTCAATAAAAGATCTAACAGTTGCCTTTGTAGGCGACGAAAAGAAATTTAACGAGGCAGTAATTGTTGAAGTGAACGAATTTGGTTTAAAAAAGATTGGTTTTTTGGTACAAAAGGACCTCACTAAGCTTGGTTTACCCGGCGAGGTAGCAGTTTATTTTCCCTATTCTTATTCTTTTGCTGGCCAGGTTGTTATTATTTCTGCCGATAAAGTAAAACCTCTAGATAAGAACGCCGCAGATATGATGAAATTTGTTATTTCAGGCGGGGTTAGCGGGCTGGATTAGGAACTCCCTTGTGCTTTTTAGCGTCAGATCTTCTGAAATTCCATATTACTACAAACACTGCTATTAGCATCATCAACGCGCCTATTAAATAGGAGAAGCCAGGAAAATACCAGGAAGCGTCTTTGTTTGTTGACGCATAAAACGTATATCCAAACAGCAATGGCCCTATAATTACGCTAAGGCTGTTAACGATGGTTATAGCGCCTTGCAGTTCGCCTTGCTCATTTTTTGCAACCTTGCTTGTTGCAAGGGCCTGCAGGGCAGGGCCACCTATACCGCCAAGGCAATAAGGAATCATAAACACATACATCATCCAACCGCGATTGGCAAAGGCTATCAGAATAAGGCCGACTGCGTAAAACAACAAACCGGCAATTATATTTTTTTGCTGGCCGAATTTGGGTATAGTGTAACGGATCAATCCGCCTTGTATGGCTACTAAGAGCACACCTATAAAAATACCCAAAGTACCTACGCTGCTCAATGTCCAGTCGAACTTCTCAAACAAAAAGAAGGATAAGAGATATTCAACGGATTTTTGTGCGATATAAACCAAAGTAAATACGCTGATGAGGCCGGCAAGTTCAGGATGCCTTTTGAAAATATCAACAAGTGCTCCAACCGGATTCGCCCGTCGCCATTCAAAATTGCGTCTGTGCTGGGGTTTTAATGACTCCGGTAAAACGAAGAATCCGTATAAAGCATTGAAGAATGCAAATCCGGCCGCCGCCAAAAATGGAAACTTTATATTGATGTCTCCCAGATAAGCACCCAAACCTATCCCTATGATAAAGCCAAAACCGGATGCAGCACCCACGAGGCCGAAATTTGCAGCGCGTTTATGTCCGGTACTAATGTCTGAAATATAAGCAGTTGCTGTTGAGTTGCTTGCTCCTGTAACCCCTGCTATAAATCGCCCCACAAATAACCACGCTATGGTAGGAGCAAATGCCATAAACAAATAATCGATGCTAAAGCCCAATAATGAAAATAACAGTACGGGTCTTCGCCCATATTTGTCGCTCAATCCACCAACAACAGATGCGAAAAGCAGTTGCATGCTGGCGTATACAAATGTGAGCCAGCCACTATATTTAGAAGCTGTGCTAACATCAACATGCCCCAAAGTTTCCAAAAGTTTAGGCAACACCGGTATTATTATACCAAGCCCTAATACATCAATAAAAATGGTAATGAAAATAAAGCCAAGGGCTGCAGACCGGGTTTTACCGGTTTTTTTTACAGGAGTTTTACTTGGTGCAGGTGTTAGCTCTTCAGACATGGATTTTAAAGCGGCGAAGGTAAACCATATTAATAACCATTAAGTTAACTTTGTGTTTCTTTTAAAACTCCTTATAGCTAAAAGCGCACCCACAAGCATTAATAAAGATCCTATGGCAAATGGTGCGCCCGGAAAATGTATTTTATTATTAGGCCGGGTAAAGTAATAAAACGACTCGGTCATTACCAGCGGACCGAATATAGAACTGAGGCTCATTAATCCGGTTAAACCACCCTGCAGATTACCCTGTTCGTTTGCCGGTACTTTGTTGCTCATGTATCCTTGTATGGCCGGCCCGGCTATACCACCAAGGCAATAGGGGACAAGCATGGCGAACATCATCCAGCCTTTTGTAGCAAATGCAAAGAAAATTAAGCCGGTAGCATACAGTAGTAAGCCTACCCATATACTGCGCTCTTCGCCGAGTTTGGGCAATATTATTCTTATTAAACCACCCTGTACCGTTGCTATCATCAAGCCTACAAATCCCAAAGAGTAACCAACCCAGTCCTCGTTCCAGTTAAATTTATACATGGTATAAAAGGTCCACACGCTTTGTACAGCTTGTGCGGCAAAATAAACAAGGAATAACACTATTGCCAGGCCAACTACTTTATCATATTTCTTCAATTGAAAAACAGATGTAAACGGATTGATCTTTTTAAAGTCGAGTGGCCGCCTATGTTCAATAGGTAATGATTCGGGTAGCATAAAATATCCGTAAGTTGCATTTGCAAAAGCTAATAAAGCTGCGGCAATAAACGGATAGTGCATATCGTGTTTACCTAAAACGCCGCCAATTACCGGCCCTATAATAAAGCCTAGCCCAAAAGCTACACCGATCATGCCGAAATTTTGGGCACGTTTTTCAGGTGCGCTTACGTCGGCTATATAGGCGGTAGCGGTGGTGAAACTTGCACCGGTAATTCCCGCTACAATTCGCCCCACAAATAGCCAGGCGATGGTTGGTGCAAACGCAGAAAATAAATAATCAACGCCAAAACCCAATAATGAAAATAACAAAACCGGCCTGCGGCCGAATTTATCACTTAGGTT
>CBFGNU010000226.1:0-7017 GCA_965650195.1 uncultured Mucilaginibacter sp.
AGTTGGTTTTACTTTCAAACGTTCCGGTTAACCTTAAATTCATTAACTCCTTGTTTTCAAAAACGATCTGAATACCATACCAGCGTTCCATATCCGCTGCAATAGATTCAAAGTCTTCATTTTTAAACACCAGCTTGTCTTTTAGCCATAAGGTTTCAACTGCTGCACTGTCAATATTTGGGAGGTAGGTTAAATTGGTAAGAGAATATTGAGTAGTTCCCTCTATAATGGCCTTTATATTACGGCCGGTTGGTTTATTTATTAAAGTTTGTGTTACTGAGTTATTTTCGACGATCAACTTTTCCTTCGGCTTCAGTATAATACGGTCGGCCTTCCTTTCATTAAGCGTTACCTCTATTGAGCCTTCAATAAGCGATGTCTCACTCTGCGCTGCATTATCGTATGATTTGACATTAAACACAGTACCCAGCACCTTCACATTCATTTTTTTTGTGTGGATAATAAACGGGTGCTCGCGGTCTTTATGTATTTCAAAAAAAGCTTCACCATTTAAATATACTTCCCTGGTTTTATTGCCGAAAGAAAGCGGATAAGTTAATGTAGTACCCGAGTTAAGCGTAACAATTGAGCTATCCGGTAAAATCAGTCGCTCTTTAGCCCGCGGCGCAGTGGTTTTGTTTTGCCAGTTTGCCGCAATAGCCGTTTCCTTACCGTTTTGGGCTGATAAATGCCATAAAAACAATGTTGCTCCCAAAATCAAAACAGCGGCATATTTTAGCGCAGAACGCCAGAATCGATATGACCCTTTTCCCTCATCAACTTCGCTATTTCCATTAACAGATTCCTCCGTATCACGGATCGTATCCATTAATTTATTGAAGTTAGCCGCACTTGTTCTATATTCTGTTTTGTCGCTCTTCCAGTATTCTTTTATAATGGCGCTTTGCTTTTTATGCAGGGGGCTTTGCTGTAACAAAAGGACAAGTTCTTCCCTTTCAACAGAAGTTAGTTCTTCCGTCAAATCTTTTGTAAGCAACTCAACAAAGCGTGGTTCTATCATTTAAAACAAGAATTCAATCTGATTTAATGTAAGGACAATAAAAAAAGAGAAATTGCCTACAGGCTAAAAAAATATTTCTGAAAAAGTCAGCGTCATTAAAATGCCTGACATAATATTGGTGGTCATTGTCTCGCGCAAAGGCTGCACAGTATAAGCCGTCAAACTAACGGTAAGTTTATGCATTGCCCTGAATAATTGCGTTTGCACTGTTCGCGGAGATATATTTAATATCTCTGCCACTTCCTTATATTTCAAACCATCTTCTTTTATCAATTTAAAGATGATGCGGCATTGCTGAGGCAGGGCGTCTATTGATTTATCGAGGTAAAAATGCAATTCCTTTTTTTCGAGTTGGAACTGCGGATCGGCATTGTCTATCAAATTTACATCGCCTGAATCTTCTACAGGAACAACATGAATAGAAGAATATTTTTTAAGATGATTTAATGATTGATTTTTTACGGCAACAAAAAAATAAGTATCGGGGCGCTCTACGTGTTGCATATTGCTCCGGTTTATCCAGCTTTTTACAAACACATTGGTTACTATTTCTTCAGCCTCTTCTCTTTGATGGATATACATCATACTAAACCGTACAAGCGCATCGTACAACAAATAGTAAAACGACTCAAATGCCTTAACGTCATCGTTAAAACAGATACGTTGCCAAAGCGGCAAAATATGCTCTTTTTTATAATTCAAGCTTTGTAATATAAAACGGAGAAGTCTCCGGGTTTATAATAGTTTAATCGTATTAGTCAGCCTGTTATATATTTCCGAAAAAAGGAAACTTCTGTTATCAAAATATGACGACAGTTTTCTTTACTAACAGAACCGGTATGCTCATTAATTGGTTAGTACCAAATTAGGCATCCGGCTACTACATCGTTTGCGATGGTGTTGAAAAATTTTATACTGAGGTTGATTTACTGACAATTTTATGACTATAGTTGAAAATTCATTAACTAAAACGTAAGTTATAAACGCTGTCAGTGGTTTAACGCTTGTATATAGTAAGAAGAAACTATATTTATAAAATGAGAAAGACATTAGCCACATTGGTAATACTAATTGCCTTCAGCCTACTGCAAGTAAAGGCTCAAGACGTGAAAAACACGTCGTATATTACTACTACCGGCGAAAAAGTACTACGGTTAGAATTTATTGTTCCTGTTTCTAAATTACAAGCTTGGCAATATTTTACCAGCGACGGAAAGTTGAAACAATGGATAGCACCGGTAGCACATATCAACCTTAAAACAGGCGGTGCCTTACTAACCAACTACGATAAAACCAAGTCAATAAATGACAAATCGGCCATTAAAAATGACATCGTTAATTATATAGAAAACGAACTGATCACCTTAAAGGTCAATCTTAATGGCAACTTTACCAAAAAGGCGCAAGCCGAGGATAAAAACCTGCAGGAAGTGATACAGTTTATTGCTGTTGACGATACCCATACCAAGATCATATCATCTATGATAGGCTGGGGCCAAGGCCCCGACTGGGATAAAACTTACGCCTTTTTTGATAAAGGGAACATTTGGACATATAAAGAACTCACCAAATTATTTAAATACAAATAATTATAACAGCGATTCTTTTAACATCAGACCCGCCTCAGTTCCCACTCTATTCTTAGCACGCGCTTTAAAAAGATCTTCTGATTGTTTGTAATTTACTACTCTGCCTTTTTTTGGCGGCGCTACGTTAACTGCAGGCTCTGCAAATGTTATTTTGGATGCCTTCCAGATCACATTATCATGCGGTAAGGCAAGTTCTAATATCATTCCGGGCAAGCCCGAAAATAACTCCGGCCCGCCGGATACATGAATATCATCAGTATAAAACGCAACAACATAAACAGAATCGAGCACAAGGGCATTGGCGCGGCGGCACTGGTGCCCCATCACTTCGCGCGTTTCGTCGGTAATCTTCCATTTAATGTTCCTTATACTATCAGTTAGCAGCAGAAAATCGCCCGAAAGATCTTTCTGCGATACAATCCGTTTACTTGAAAAATCTGTGTAAACCGTATTTTGCTGCTCGGCAAACGGAATGTTAAATAACGGCCGCACGCTTATATCAGCAGCAGCCGGAACAAAAATACTTTTACCATTTTTATAGCTTAGCGTGCTTTTCAACACCTTAAACTGCGGTTGCGTTTTTTTGTATACCTCAAATTTTTCCGCGTCTAAAGCCATCGGATCTTTCCCGAGCAGTTTTTTAATGATAGCGTAAGTATTTACCGTTCTATCATACTCAATAATAAACGGACCATTAAACTGTAACGATTGAGAAAAGGCAGTGCTACAATTCAGTAGCATCACGGCAATGCCAAGCCAATAAAGTGTTTTCATATTATTCATTTGTAGCTGTTGTACCAAATTTTGTAAAGTCCCAGGAAATAGAGAACATAAAGTATCGCCTTATGGCAGAAAGGCTGGATTGGGTAATGCTATTGCCTGATACAGCTCTGTTTATATTTACGTTTTGATTTAAAATGTCATTTACTGATAAGGATAGTTTAAGATTATCTCCTTTAAAAAAAGTCTTGCTTAACGCGGCGTTCAACTGCGTAACGCGTTGCTCGGGCAGTATTTCTGTTTTGGCTTTATACCTGTAGTTTATATTTGCAGATACCTGCGTTTTGCCGGGTAAATAAAGCGTACCGTTTCCACCTGTCGAAAACCCTGCAGCGTTATTGTTGATTTGTGGCGTAAGCGAGAAACTACTCACCGTATAATTGGGCGAGAAGTTTGCTCCGAGCACATATTTCTTTTGTTTTGATTTTGAAAGGCCTATTCTGGCAGAATACTCCCGGTTATTAGAAGTGTTCAATAAGCCATTGCTGTAACTATAAGAGATATTGCCGCCTGCTGTCATCGATATGTCCATTGACGCGGTAATCGCTTTTATAGAGCGCCCGTAGTTTACAAACAGGTAGTAATTATAGGCTGACCTGCCGCCCAAATTACGATATGTAAGTACGGTTTTGCCCTTTGCATCAGTTGTAACATCATCAACAACCTGATCGGATATTATTGAATAGCTTGGGCTGATATAAAAGTATGGGCCACCCAACGGTTTGTTGCCTCTAAACGTAACACTAAAATAATTGGTGTAATAGGGTTTTAAATCAGGGTTGCCTACCGTTAAAACAAGCGGGGTATTGTTTATGGTTACCGGCTGTATTTGATCTACAGTTGGTTGTGTGTTGCTTCCGTTGTAGCTTGCTGCAAGTGTGAGGCTTTTTGAGAAACTGTATTGATACCTAACCTGTGGCGCCCAGTTCAGAAAATCTCTGTTAGTAACATCGCCCGCATAAACATTAGTCTGTTTAAAATCAACCAAAGATATACGTGTACCAAAGTTTAACACCGCCTTATTGCTTTTATAATTTATAATGGCACCGGCCTGGTTATATAACTGGTTAAATTTGTAATGATTACTAAAGCGGGGGTCTAAAACATCATAATGGCCCGTAGCCGATTGATTGAATGTTTCGCGGCGTGAGTCATTATTATTTATTCCCAGCGCATAGTTAAACATTAATGAAAAACTCTTGCTCAACGGTTCTGTATAGGCGATATTACTACTCAGTACCTCATTTGCTATTTCAACATCCTTATACTGATCTGTAATTTGCGAGCTGCTTACCGAACCTGCATTATCATAAAAATTGATTGCAGATTTTAGTTGCTCGTTGGTGTTGCCCTTGTTGTGCGAGAAAACGAAGTTCCAGGAGAGCGTGCGGCGCGGTTTGCTGAATTTTTTTGTTAGGAACACATTAGCGTTAAAAATCTGCTGCGTGCCTTCACTGCTATTACTTCTGGCTTCGTTATTCAACAATGCATTGTTCCCGTCTTTATTCACTGTATAATAATCGCCGGCATTGCGTATAGATTTGCTTGTGCCATCCACATAAAACTTAATGTTTGCCGAAGTGTCAATAGCCAACTGGTAAGTAACATCCGCCTTTTGCCTTGAAACGTAGTTTTTAAATGTTTGAAAAGTGTTTGTATTAATGCTGCCAGCAGGCAGACTTTGCAGAACATCCGTAGTATTTATGCCGCTAACATCCAGCGATCCTATTTTGTAATTGGTATTGATAGACTGTTTTTTGTCTGCCCATTTATTATCATAATGAGCGCCTGCGCTTCGCGCTACGGGATTTCCACGACCATCGTAAACACCGGTTGATGCATCCAGATCTCCGTTGGTGGGCAAAGGCACAACGCCGTCATCAGGTATGTCCAGGTTACCCGAGCCCAGCCTGTTATTATCTATAAAACCCAACCCCAATCTGCCGGTATTGGCAACGGTACCATAAGCCGAAAATTTTTCATCCTTATTAAAACGGTTAGCAATGGCCTGTAGCTGATAGTAGTTGTTTGTACCCTGCCCCGCATCCACCTTCCCGAAAGTACCTTTGCGTTTATCTTCCTTTAGCACAATGTTGATGGTTTTGGTTTTCTTTCCGTCATCAATACCGCTAAAGGTGGCCTGGTCGCTCTTTTTGTCAAAAAGCTGCACTTTCGATACCATATCCGCCCGGATATTTCTTGTCACCAGCAAAGGGTCATCGCTAAAAAACTCCTCACCATCAACAAGCACTTTGTTAATAACCTGGCCCTGTGCTGTAATACGGCCATTGTTATCTACCTGTATGCCGGGCAGCTGCCGCAGCAGGTCCTCCACTTTATCATTAGGTTGTATAACATAGGCCTTCGCGTTAAACTCTGTGGTATCGCCTTTTAGTTTAATGGCTGTTACACCACCATTTATCATAACCTCCTGCAAGAGCTTAGCTTTAAGGGTAATGCTGATGCTGCCAAGATCATGATCAGGCGATTGTGCGTTCAACATAAAAGGGGCTATATAATCGGCATAGCTATGTAAACTAACCAGCAGCAGGTAACTGCCCGTATCTAATTTGTTAACAGCAAACGATCCATCTGCCAGCGTATAACTAAAAGCCTGCAACATAGAATCGCGAGCGCTCAGTATGGTCACGGTTACATTTTGCAACGCGTTTTTTTCTGTTTTATCTATAATAATACCCTTAACCGAATGGTTCTTTTGGGCAAAAAGCGTGGCTGCACACAGGCAAAATGCCAGTGTGATCATAAGATTTCTGATCATGTTGATGGGGTTAAAAAGCTATCTGTTGCGCGGTTCCGGGTATTCTTCAGCAAGCCTTCTCATTTGCTCCTGATTTAGGCGCTTGTTAAAATCTTTTAATTTTGCATCGTAAATTTTATAAGCCTCGCTGTTTTCCATTTCGGCATTATCTCGTGATACTACTTCGCGCCATATCGCGTACTCTTTAGGACCGGGATGGTCCCCCAATATCTTTAACGATTCAACAGAACTGCCATAGTGTTTTTTCCAAGTGTCGGTGTTGTGATACTCGGCAGTATAGGCTTCGCGCTCATTCTTCCACTCCGGCGAATTCCACAACACATCTCTTATTTCTGCAGCTCTCTTTCTACGAAGATCATCTGCGCTGCCATTGTAACTATACCTTGCTTCGCGACCTGTGTAAACACTTTGAGTGGCTGTTGTGTTAGCTTTCGCCTGGGCAAAAAGAGTGGCCGTACACAGGCAAAGCGCCAGTGTTATCATAATATTTTTCATCATGATTTAATTGATAATTATATGGTTAATGATTAGGTGTTAAGGTTTTTTATCAAATAGCACGGTTAATTTTTTATCTAAATCCGCGTTTGCTTCTGTGCCTATATAGCGGCCTATAATTTCGCCATCCCGCCCAATCAAAATACGGGTTGGCAGAACGCTTACATTAAACTGTTTATCAATAGCGTTGGTCATATCCGGTGGGCCATCCTCATTGTATTTAACCCCTCTTAAAACCTGGTGCCATAGGCGGTCAACACCCATTTTTTTGATGTATCTTTTCCATGCATCGGGGTCTGCATCGTCATCAGCTATGCTGATCATATCGAAACCCTTCTGGTGATATTTTTTAT
>CBFGNU010000227.1:0-6981 GCA_965650195.1 uncultured Mucilaginibacter sp.
TAGAGCGCTTGCATGGCATGCAAGAGGTCATCGGTTCGACTCCGATATTCTCCACTAAAGCCCACTTAGGTGGGCTTTTTTATGCTAATTTTTTAAATTATTGGCTCCGCAGATCATCTAAATCTTCCCTATAGTTTAATCACCTGCGCTGTTTTAGCTTATTTAATCAACGTTCTTTGGGCATGTTTATTCGTATAAAGCGCTACACGATTCCTTTTAGTTCGTTTAATGCTTTTTTTAAGGTAAAAACCGGGAGATTTTACCTATTTTCGGTTCATTATGACAAAAACCCGCGTTAAGGCCCGGATTTTTGTTGCTTATGAAAAACAAGTTGTTGGCAAAGTTATTTTCCGATGGATATCGCTGTAACTTTTCCTGTTTCTGATAGACAGATGTGCCGGGGAGGGAGTGAGCGTACGCCGTTTTGTGCCTGATTCAATGGTCGGGGACAGTGGTTTACGGTATTTATGATATCTCGTTCTACGAAAATTGCTATTCTATGAAGAGTTTTCTACTTACCTGTTTTATTTTAATACTATCGGTTGCCGGTTTTAGCCAGGCCCTTGATGGAAGCATTACGCCATCAAGCCCGGCCATTTGCTCGGGTGCAGCCGTTGTATTAACAGCAAATGGCTCCGGCGGAACCCCGGGTTATACGTATTTTTGGATCACTACCGGCGAAAACACGAAAAGCATAACAATAACAACAGCACGTACTTACACCGTTCGCATAACAGACCAAGCGGGCACTTCAAAAGATATTAGTATAAATATTGCGGCCAATGTTACTCCGCAAGCGCCAACCGCAGGCAACACCGGCGGGCCGGTATGTTATAATTCATCGGCAAGGCTTGAGGCTACCGCGCCGGCGGGTGCTATTTTTAATTGGTATGCAGATCCGCAGGGCGGCATTCCGCTGGCTACCGGCGCTGTTTTTAACACGCCCCCCATCACGTCGCAGTCTACTATATATTATGTCGAGGCAACTGTTAACGGATGCGTAAGCACACGTACGGGTGTAGCTGTGCCGCTGGCTGCTAATCCTACTCCTGTTAGCGCAACTATATGCGCCAACGGTGTAGCTGTTTTAAAAGCTACCGGAGCAAGCAATTACCGTTGGTGGGATGCTGCGGCAGGCGGCACACAGGTTGGCAGTGGCGACACATTCACAACCCCTATACTCACACAAACTACAACCTATTATGTTGAAGGGATAACCGCCTCGGGCTGTACAACAGAGCGCGTACCTGTTGTGGCCACGGTTACACCTGCGCCGGCGGCACCCACAGTGGCCTCTACCACGTATAACATTTGTATAAATAGCCGGGCTAACTTACAGGCTACCGGCCCCGGTGGCGTGCTGTTTGATTGGTTTGATGTGGCCCAGGGAGGGGTAGCGCTCATTACAAGCCCTGATTATACCACCCCTATCCTTACCGCTAACAAAACCTATTGGGTGCAGTCCAGGATAAACGACTGTATAGGCCCGCGCACGCAGGTTGAGGTTGTTGTAAGCACTGTTCCGCCCGCGCCACAAGGCACCAGCGACGGGCCGGTTTGTGTTAGCTCCAGCGCCACTTTACGTGTCACCAATCCCACAGCCGGCATGAGCTACCAGTGGTTTGAGTCGGCCACGTCATCGGCGCCTTTATTTACCGGAACAGTTTTTTCAACGCCGGCTTTATCAGGCGCTACCACCTTTTATTTACGCGCGATAAACGGGCCATGTGCCAGCGAAGCCGCGCCCATTGAAGCTACTATTTTGCCGGTTATTGAAAAGCCTACCGTTTCTGGTTCAACGCTTATCTGCTCAAAGGGCAATACTGTGCTGGATATTAACCAGCCTAACAACAATTATACTTATGAGTGGTTCGATTCTGCGAATGCAACCACACCTTTATACACCGGCGTTTCTTTCGTATCACCATTAGTTAATAGCAACACAACATTTTATGTGCAAGCCAGGTCCGGCAATTGTACCAGTGCCCGCACAGCGGTTGCAATTACTTTATTACCCTTGCCACCCCAACCCACGGTTACACCTGTTGCGGCCATCTGTTATAATACAACAGCAACTCTTGTTGCAGACAATGGCACGCTCTACAGATGGTATACTGCTCAAACGGGTGGCGCATCTATATCATCCGACCGGGTTTTTACTACCGGCGCGTTAACCGCTACTACCACGTTTTATGTTTCTAATCTTGTAGATGGGTGCGAAAGCGACCGAACCGCTATCACCGTAACCGTTAACGCGGCAACACCGCCTCCTGTGGTTGATGATCCCGGCCCTGCGGTTTGCCGCGGCACTACTCTTACTTTACATGCCCATGCTTCCGGTGGGGTTTTACAGTGGTTTTCAGTCCCCACGGGTGGCAACCAGGTATTTCAAGGGCCAGACTATCCGGTAACAGTTAATAACACTACAACCTTTTATGTTCAGGAAGTTAGTGGTGCATGTATCAGCAACCGCACCGCCGTTACTGTACAGGTTGTGCCTTACACCGCTACACAGTTTGCGTATAGCGCAGGGACTTATTGTACCGCGAGCCCAAATCAAACACCAACCATATATGTTGCCGGTGGTAATTTTTCAGCAAGCCCGGGGTTGGTATGGCAGAATCAAGGTATTGGTACTATAAACATTGCTGCAACGCCAGCAGGCAAATACACGGTTTCTTACACCACCACCACTAACGGGTGCACCATTATCACTGCTGCATCAATAACTATTACCAATACCGCGGATGCTGCCTTTACTTACAGCGCCGCAACTTTTTGCCAGGGAGGCGCCAATCCAAGGCCACAATTTACGCTTACATCCAGCGGAGGGGTGTTTTCGGCAAACTTGCCGGGCATTTCTATTAATCCAAGCACCGGCGAAATAGACCTTTCTGCAAGTCAGCCTGGTAATTATATTATTAGCAACACTGTTGATCTAAATCCCATCTGCAACAGCGCTGATACAAAAACCTTTCCGGTTACCATACAGGCAAGTGTAGTTCCCAATGCGGGCGGCGATCGTTACGCCGCCAGGGCTCCGTATACATTGTCGGGTTCTGCTCCAGGCGCCACCACTGTAACGTGGTCAACCACCAATGGCCTGGGTACGTTTACAAACCCTAACAGTCTTAACAATGCGATTTATACCCCTAATGCCGCTGATAATGCGGTAACATTCATATTATCGGCAAACGACGGAGGCCCCTGCGGCCCCCAGACAGCGCGGGTAACCATAAACTTTATAAACAGCCCGGCTGCACCCATTACCACAACCGACACCGTTTGTGTAGGCACTGCCGCTACCTTAACTGCCTTTGCTACAGGAGCAACTTCTTACCAGTGGTTTGATGTAGCTACCAATGGCAACGCGTTATACACCGGTGCCAATTATACTACGGCCGCTTTAAATACGGTTGGCGTTGTAAAATACTGGGTATCGGCGCAGACAAATGGGGTTAGTGGCCCGCGAACAGAGGTTGATGTACTGGTAAAAAGCCCTCCGGGGCCAGTTCAGGTTACAGGCGATACGGAGATTTGCAGCGGCACCTCATCGCTCTTGGTAGCCGCAAGCACAAACGCGACTGCATACAAGTGGTTTAATGCTGATATGTTCCCGGTAGCGACAGGTAATACACTTAGCGTTCCGGTGTTTACAAATACCAGCTATTTTGTGCAGGCCGAAGCCGGCGGTTGTTTAAGCCCGATGTTTGAAGTGAAATTAACCGTTAAACAGGCACCGCAGGTAGTAAGTGACGCATCAGGTGAAATTTGCAGCGGAGCCGCGCAAAACTATTTAATTAAAGCAGATCTGACCGGAACTACTTTTACATGGGCGCGGGCCGCAAAAGCAGCCATTAACAACAATCAGCCGGCCTCCGGCTCGGGTGATAATATAACTGAGGTGCTGGTTAACTCAACACCTAATTTACAAACAGTAACCTATGTAATCACCCCCACATCGCCTAATGGTTGTTCGGGCACGCCCTTTAACTATACGGTTACGGTTAACCCTATCCCTGTTTTAACAAGCGCGGCCCAGGTAACCGTGTGTAATGAAGCCGCGGTGGACTACACCCCTTCGTTTAATCCCGCGGTGACTGCTTTTAGCTGGAGCCGTGACGCTGTTGCGGGGATATCAAACATTAGCGTGGCAGACCAGGCCTCACCTACCATTCGCGAAGCTTTAAATAACACTACTAATGCGCCGGTAATTGCAACATACCGTTTTACGGTTACCACCGCCAACGGCTGCACAACTAATCTTGAACTAAAGGTCACTGTTAATCCATCAGTTACCATCACCAGCGAGGATTTTACACTGGCCTGCTCTAACGTGCCATTTGTATATCAGATCGCTTCTAACGTATCTGGAGCAACTTACGACTGGAAGCGTCCGGCGGTTGGAAACAATCCGGCGAGATCCGTCACCGGTGTTACTTCAATAAATGAAACACTTATAAACAATACCGGGCAACAATTGGATGTTTATTACGTGATAACACCTTTTTACAATGGTTGTTCCAGCCAGCCTTTTACGTACCATGCCATTTTTAACCCGCAGCCTGTAAAGCCGATGTTAAACGTAAATACCCCCATTTGCGAAGGCAATACACTGGTATTACAAACTGACGCGGTAGCCGGAGCCACCTATACATGGACCCTGCCCGACGGCTCCTCTTCCAGCACGCAGGCCCCGGTACTTAATATCAATAATGTCACCCCGGCCCATGCAGGTACTTACTCGCTCACCGTTACAGTAAACGGCTGCTCAAGCGAGGCGGGTACCAATACTGTGGTTGTAAACAGAAAACCTACTGCCAATGCCGGTCCCGACCAAAGCCAATGCCCAACAACAACGGTGGTTAACCTTAATGGCGACGCGCACGGAGGTATCACCGGCGGGCCAATCTCGGGCGTATGGACAACCGCCGGAACGGGGACATTTTCGGCTATAAATGACCTGCAGGGCAGGTACTTCCCGTCTGATCAGGACAGGACAAATGGTTCTGTTACCCTTACGCTTACATCGGCAAGCCCGGACGACTGTACACCTGCTGTTGATCAAATGCTAATTACGTTTGGGTTAACAAAGATAGCGGATGCGGGTTTAGACCAAACGGCATGTCTAAATGCAAACGTAGCGGTATCCGGAACGATAGCACCGGGGAAGGGAAGTGCGCTATGGACATCCTCCGGAACCGGTACATTTGATGCGCCGAATCAAAGTGCTGCCACCTACCGTCCCAGCGCGGCCGATTTTGCTGCCAGATCTGTTACGCTTAAATTAACAGCATCGGCACCCGGGGCGTGCGACCTGCCTGACGATGAAGTTGTAATTACATTCGCGCCACCTGTAACCGTTACCGCCGATGCCAGCCCTGTTAGATATGTGTTCAAGGGCGAAACAATTACGCTGCATCCTACCGTAAGCGATGAAAACGTTACCTACCTCTGGACACCAGCCACCGGTTTAGACGATGCTACTGCGAAAAACCCGGTTGTTACAGGCGGCGACAAGGATGTAACCTATAAACTGGTTGTTACAACTCCCTTGGGGTGCGTAAGTGATACCGCATCCGTGTTGGTAAAGGTATCGCCACGGTTAATTGCGGCTAACACCTTTACACCTAATGCCGACGGGATAAACGATTTGTGGCTGATCCCCGGGATTGAGGCTTACCCTAATGCCGTTGTTGATATCTATAACCGCTTTGGCAAAGTTATTTACCACTCCATTGGCTATACCAAACCCTGGGATGGCACCAGCGGAGGCCAACCCGTGCCATTTGGCGTGTACTACTTTGTTATTGATGCCAAGTTGCTCGACCAGAAGATCACGGGCTCTATCACGGTAATACGATAAGTGGTTGTAAAGCTATTTCAGGACGAGTCACACTGTTCCAAAAAATATAAAGGGTGTAAAAACCACTGCCGGTATTAACTTGCTGATTGTTAACACTAATGTGTTTTAGCGTGGAACAGTTTGGAACACTTTTAGGCCGTTTTTTGGTGGTTTTTTTGGTGATTTTTTGGTGATTTGGAACAGTTTGGAACACCTGGAATAGGGGTTTGGAACACATTGGAACAGTCAGGTTTTCTGTTTCGCTACGCAAAATATTTCTGATATTTTGCATAACCAACATACACCATTAATCATCCCCGGTATAAAGGTTGTTGCTAATTTTATACGCTTATATAAAATTAACCTGAAGAATTATCAACGTGAAAAAACTCCTTTTGCTATTTATCTTATTATCACTAAGAGCAATAACATTTGCTCAGGCAAAAAATGATTCCACTAATCTTATCCGCCATCCAAATGACATCGCGGCGGTTTTGGCGGCGCTTTATCACGCTAACCCCGACTCTGCAAAAAATACCTGCTGGACGGGATGTGTTTTTATCCGGTTCAACGTTGGCAATGATAGACAACTAAAAAATATATCTTATACCACAACCTCGCCGCGGTTTATAAAAGAAGCCCTAAGTGACGCCTTTTCAAAAATTAATTCAAGAGGTACTACATTGCCCCTCAAATTTGATGTTAACGCTACCTATTTGCTTCCTTTTATTCTAATGAACAATAACGGGTGTGGCCTTGAGGCAGCCTGGGATTTTGTGAAACATAGCGAAAAAGAAAAAGTGATATTTGAAAACAGGCAGTTAAGATATGATCAGGGTATCAAATCACTATCCAATATCTTGTTTTTTGATGATGGAAAAAAAGATTTACTGAACTGCATTTTATTAAGCCCTGTTAGCGTTGGGTTTACCATGTATTAATTGCTACATGTATTATAAAAACCCTATAAAACAAGTAAGGCCCCTGATGGGCAGGGACCTTTACTAAACCAATTATAAACCTAAATTATGAGAAGACTCTTTATGTGTTAGCCTTTCGGCTCTAACTATCTCGTTGTTGTATGGTGTAAAGGTAACACTATGTTTTAATATGTGCAAATTTTTTTTTGTAATTTT
>CBFGNU010000228.1:0-6909 GCA_965650195.1 uncultured Mucilaginibacter sp.
AATCTAAAATCTTTTTCGCACCAGCTAACGTTATCAGCATGTAATGGGTACTGGCATTTGCCATAGCTTTGGCAGGTATCACATAAAAACTGGTGGGCTGCGGTCTCTGTTTCCTTCGGTTCATTGCCCGCATCAATATTATACTGGTTTAAATGCTTCAGGTCTTTTATCCGCTGGTCAGCATTTACATACATTGATCTGAATTTGTAAAACTTAAACACCTTATAACCGGTACCCACACGCAATGAGTAATAAAACGCCGGGCCTTTAGATTCAAGTCTGACCAATATATAAATAATCAGAAATAGTGGCGAGAGCATTAGTAATGCCCCGCCTGCAAACACCAGATCGAATATCCTTTTGCTAAGCTCGATCTTCTTGGCTGTGGGTGCGGTATTTTGCAGGTTAGTCTTGAGTCCGGCCCAGTTGTCAATTAAAAAATTGATCTTCTCTTGAATGTTTTCAGCATTTAGCGGCTGCTTAAACACATCAGCTATGCCCGATGTGAGCGCCAGTTTAATCAGGTTTTTATTTAAATGGTTAACTATCAGGAAGAACGGAACAGAGGGCAGCCCTTTATTCTTAAGTGCCTCAACCAACGCCAGGCCAGATGGGGCCATTATCTCGCTATTACACACAACGGCAACTATTGGCAATTGCTCATTTTGCCAGGCTGCGGCCATTTCCATGCCGTTTTTATAATAAGCAAGTTCGCGGTCGTTAAAATTTAACGCGTTAAATATAGCTGTGGCGGTATCGTCAAAACCTACCAGCGCAATTAGCGTTTTGTTCTTTATTTCGATGTTATCTTCGCTCATGGCCCGGGCTACCTGTTTTAATTCACTATACGTCTTAAAACTACCCTTATCCGTGCTTCCAGCTCGGCAGGGTTAAACGGTTTCACAATAAAATCATCAGCGCCACTGTCTAAGCATTTAATGCGCTTCTCAGAACTATCCTCGCCCGATAATATTATTATAGGTATCGATTTAAAAAAATCACTCACCTTTACCTGGGTTATCAGCTCCAAACCATTAAGTTTTGGCGTGTTAAGGTCAGAAATTATCAAATCAGGCACATTCCCGCTTTGCATAAAGGCCAATGCCTCCATCCCGTCCTGCGAAATTTCTATCTCATAAGTAGCGCTTAAAAACTCTTTAAGTATGGCCTGCATGTACAGATCGTCTTCTACTATTAATATTTTTGTTTGGGTGCTGCTTGAAAAACTCATATGTTAAAAAACAAATCTGTAGTTATTGTAACAAGGATGCGAATATTTTAACCTAATTTTTGCAATCTTCATATTGATACCTTTTAACGCAATTAATTTTGTTAAGTTAGCTAATAAATTATTTTTTTTTATAAAACGATTTTAAACCAGTTTTAAACATTCTTTCTGTTTATCACGTAATAGAGTTTTACTGAATGCCAGTGGCCCAATTTACTTTCGATAACGAACAACTTAACCGGCTGTTCCCATACTATATCTTAATTAATAAAGATTTTAGTATAGAGGAGTTTGGCAAAGCTTTGATAAAAATTACAGGCATCTATCCCGGGCAGTACTTTAACGATGTTTTCAAAATTGTGGACCACGGCGACGGAAACACGCATCAAAGTAACATTACCGAATTAGGTAGTTTTAACATGAAAATAAGCGTAATTACCGCTCCGGACACTATTTTGCAGGGTAATCTTGAATATCTTAAACAAACAGGCAAATATCTTTTTACCGGTGATTTGTTACACGGCGATGTAAAATTGAATGTTGAAAAATCCGTTCCTGACAATGACCCGATAACAAAAAGCATATCTTTTGACGAACATTTTTTTGAGCGTGTATTAAACGAGCTTCCATCAGATGTGGTTGTGTTGGATACGAATCATACTTATCAGTTTATAAATCCCGGTGCCATTAAAGATCCTGAACTTAGAAAATGGACCATCGGAAAAACTGATGAGGAATATTGTGCATACAGAAACAGGCCGCAAAGCCTGGCAGCTATAAGGCGGCAAAACTTTAATGAAGTGATGCGCACCAAACAGCAAAGAACCTGGGAAGAGCATATAATAATGCCTGACGGCTCTGAAGTTACGATGTTAAGAAATATGTGCCCTGTGCTGGATGAGCAAAACAATGTTGATTTTATAATTGGTTACGGGTTAGACATAACTGATAGAAAAGACATAGAAGAGCAACTTAAAATAAACGAAAAACGATACCGTGACCTTTACAATTTTTCGCCGGCACTTATATATACGCATGATTTGGAGGGAACCATGTTATCTGTTAACCCGGCAATTTCGGCTGTTTTAGGTTACAGTAATGATGAAGTAGTAAATAAAAACATCAAAATACTGCTTCCTCTTAATGATCAGGAGAAAATACAATCTGAATATCTGCAAAAGGTTAACTCATCGGGCATCAGTAAAGGTGTATTCAGAGCGAGCCATAAAAATGGCACAACAAAATATCTTTTTTATCAAAACTACAAGGTAGAGGAGCAGGATAGCGAACCATATATTATAGGTTTTTCGCAGGATATTACTGAGAGGATATTAGCAGAAAAAGAATTGCTGCTGGCCAAACGAAATACCGAAAAAATGGCGAAGGTAAAGGACACCTTCCTGGCCAACATGAGCCATGAGTTACGTACGCCAATGAACGGTATACTCGGGGTAACCAACCTGCTTTCTAAAACAAGATTAGACGAGCAACAGATTCACTATGCCCATCTTATATCCGACTCGGTTAATAACCTGCTTACCATTATAAATGATATTTTGGATATGGAGAAAATAAGCTCGGGTAAAATAGATTTTGAGCACCGGGCCTTTAAAATAGTGGATAAGATCAAATCGCTGGTGCATTCTTTCCAATATAAAGCAGAGCAAAAACAGCTAAAACTATCTCTTAACAGCACACTTCCATCCAATTTGGTAATAATTGGCGACCAACACCGTTTGGCGCAAATACTAAACAATTTATTAAGCAACGCCATTAAGTTTACCAACAAGGGATCAATTAATGTTAATGTTAGCCTGCTTCAT
The DNA here is from genome assembly GCA_965650195.1 of uncultured Mucilaginibacter sp. Lineage (GTDB taxonomy): Bacteria > Bacteroidota > Bacteroidia > Sphingobacteriales > Sphingobacteriaceae > Mucilaginibacter. The sequence goes on from CBFGNU010000228.1 coordinate 3,052, forward strand.
TACACCGATACCGACGTAATTGTCGAATTTGTTGTAGAAGATACGGGCATTGGCATCCAGGAGAATCGCATAAGCACCATTTTTGAGCCCTTTGTTAAGGGTTCTTCAAAGATTACCAAATTTGGCGGCACGGGGCTCGGATTGTCCATCTGTAAAAACCTTGTTGAACTGCAAGGCGGCAGTATTGAACTTAACAGCGAGGTAAATACTGGCAGTACCTTTGCTTTTAGCTTGCCTTTTAAACGCGGTGAGTTACAGGAGGTGAGTGAAATTAAAAGGCCTGTACTAAATCTCTCAAAAATTAATAAAAAGATATTGGTTGCCGAGGATATTGAACTCAACCAGTTTTTAGTTAAAACTATGCTCGAATCATGGGGTGGCAGCGTTGATATAGCCGTAAATGGAAAAGAAGCGATAGATAAAGTGAAGGAGCACCGTTACGATTTAATATTGATGGACATACAAATGCCCGAAATGGACGGAATAACCGCTACCCGCCATATAAGGGAACTGCCTGACGCCGAAAAAGCACAGATACCCATTATAGCCTTTACCGCGAACACCTTACAGGGCGATGCTAAGTTATACCGCGATGCGGGGATGAACGATTATATTACCAAGCCTTATGCTGAAGAAAAGTTGCACGAAAAAATAACAGAGGTTTTGAATTTGGCAAGCAATCCGGCAGAGCCAATTGAAAGTGCGCCGATTTACGATGAGCCAACATCATCAACAGGACCCGAGGAAAGGTTATACAACATTTCAATGATCGAAGCAATCGGTAAAAGCAATCCTGCTTTTGTAGAGAAAATGATAGTGATGTTTGTTGATTTTGTGGCTAAGGATTTTGAAAAAATAAAAGATGCCGCAGGTAAAAATAATTGGACCGAGGTTGGGCAAATTGCTCATAAACTCAAATCAACCTTCGGTAATATGGGAGTTACCTCTCTTGTTCCGTATGTAACCGATCTTGAAACACAAACAGGCGAGCCCACTGCACTGGTAACAGCGCTTGATGCCGGTTTAGAAAAGGTTTTAGCTCAATTAAAGCAAGATTATTCCCACTTGTTTACTACTTAATATCTAACACTCGTTTTAAACGTTTGGCTGTGGCTTTCCACAAGCCGCCGTCGATCTGTATCCGGCGGTCGGTCGTCCATACCACAGCGTTGCTTACGCGATACATTTTCCCAAAACCCTTATCGGTTAATTTAAGCGCCAAATGCCCGTCTTCGTTAGTTCCCGGCGGGTGGTTAAAGCCATCAACCTGCAAACCCTGTTCTCGTCTAAAACCGGAATTAAAACCGTACACATTTACAGCTTCGCTTTTTTTATACTTATTATAAAAACGCGTTAACTCTGCAAACCACTCATAAAAATAATAAGTAACTCTACCTGTACTACCAATAGGTATAAATGAAAATATGCCATAAGTAATAGCAACACTCGGCTTCTCAAGCGGCTTGGTCATCTCCTCTATCCAGTTTCTTGGGTAGATAGTATCTGCATCGGCGTTCAAAATATATTTGCCCCGAGCGTGCTGTAGCCCAAAATTTCGTGCAGGTGTTATCCCCTGTATGGTTTGCAGAATGCAGGTTACTCCGCACGCTTTAACCAGCTCCTCGGTTTTATCTTTTGAGTTATTGTTCACTACAATTATCTCTACGTTTTTCCCTGTTAAGTTATTACACAACGAAGCTAAGGTCGGCACAATATTCTCCTCTTCGTTATAAGCAGGCATGACTATAGAAATATCGGGAACACCGTCTTTTACCAGGTTACGATTATAGGCATCAGTTATTGTCTGTAGCGTTGCCGCCGAATGATTATTATTTTTCAAATAATCGCTGATGTATTGCGGAATAAAAACTGGCTTCATCTGCAGGCGCGTTGTTTAAATATTTATAAAGTTAGCACTTATACGGTAAGTATGTAAAAAGGTGCTGTTTCCCGTTAAAATAGTCAGCTTATTGTTTATTTTTTTTCTTAACCATAGCAAATTTAAAATAGCGGTTATATTTGCTTGCTTGATTATTGCATCTCCCCCGGATAAAAATGGAACAAAAAGAAATTATGCCAGAATTGTTTGTTGTTGGAGCCGGCCCCGGCGACCCAGAACTTATTACGGTAAAGGCTTACAAAGTATTACAAACAGCCGGAGCTGTTTTATATGACAATTTAGCCAATAAACAACTGCTTGACCTAACTCCCGAAAATTGCGATCACGTTTATGTAGGTAAACAGCCTTACGGCGCTTACACACCACAGGAAGATATAAATGCCATGATAAAGCACTTTGCCTTTAGCCGGGGCAGAGTAGTACGATTGAAGGGTGGCGATCCATTTATTTTCGGACGGGGCTTTGAAGAGATATTATATGCGCGTGAACATGGCATTAAAACGCATTATATACCCGGTATAACCAGTATGCAGGCTTCCGGTCTGGGCGATATACCTTTAACCCATCGTGCGGTAAGCGAGGGTATTTGGGCAATAACGGGCACTAAAAAAGATGGCACCCTTTCTGCCGATTTGAAACTGGCAATGCAAAGCAATACCACGGTAATTATTTATATGGGCATGAAACAGATTCCCATTATATCTGCTGCGTATGTTGAGGCAGGTAAAGGTGATACGCCTGCAGCCATTATACAACATGCATCACTGCCACAACAAAAATCTGCAAAAGGCATCGTTAAAGACCTGGCTGCTTTAGCCGAAAGTAAACAACTAACCTACCCTGCACTTATAATAATAGGTCCGGTAGTTCAGCTTGCACCATAGGTGTCAGTTTCTGAAATTTTGGGTGATCATTAGGCCATATATCCCTCCGTCCATTATGCCGATACCAAGGTGCCCAAATGTTGGATTAAGGATATTAGCACGGTGTCCCGGCGATTTCATTAAGCCATCATGAGCCATTTCCAATGTTTGCGATAGGGCAAGATTTTCGCCGGCAGTTAAAAAAATAACGTTGTCCTCCCGCATCCTATCGAAAGGGTTCTTTCCTTCGGGCGTATAATGCGAAAAATAACCCCGAACAAACATATCCAATGAGTGCTTACGTGCTACTTTCGCCAATTCTTCATCCGCTTCAACCGGTTTTAATCCTTTTGCCGCACGCTCCGTATTAACCAGAATCAGCATTTCTGCTTCAAGGTCGTGGCGTACTGCTGCGTCTTTAACTTTAAACGGCAGGCTCACCATATCATGCTCGCCGTCAACGGTAGTTTTACGGAGGGTTTTGTTAAAAGCTTCACCAAATATTGGCGAGACCTTCTTTTCCAGCCAGCTTACTTTTGCTATTAATACTTTGGTAAAACGGGCGTCACGCGTATCTCTGGACAACTTAGTTAGCGGGGCCAACAAGAAAAATGTGGCTAAAAGCGCAGCCCATATAAGCCCGTTTACAATCCCCGGAATAAGACCGGCTGTTTTATTAACAATGTGCTCATCCATCCGCTCGGAGACGTTATCCAAAATCAGAGTAGTTATCCTGTCAAAAATAAAACGCGCCGTTATAATGATTAAAATAAAAGAAAGCGGGTTTATCCAGAACTCAACAACAGGCAAAACCTTTAGCAATAAGCTGCCAAAAGGCTTATAAATAAGGAAACCAGTGGTGAGGCTGCATATCCAGGAAAGAAGAAATAATGATGATGTAATAAAGCCGCGTTGTATATCAAACCACACGCTCAGCACGATCACTAATAATAAAATAATGTCTATATAATTCATTTAGCAGCCGTATAACAAATAAACGAATAAGCATTCAAAATGAAAATATCCAATTTAACATTTCATATATGCAGATGATTTTATGCAGCGATATGGATATAAGTGCACCCTATACTACCA
>CBFGNU010000229.1:0-6780 GCA_965650195.1 uncultured Mucilaginibacter sp.
CAGCTAATCTTACTGACTTATAAGTAGTTTCAAAGTGTTCCAAACTGTTCCACGCAAAAAAGCAACAGTGCTGATGAACAACAAGTTAGTACCGTCAGTCGCTTTTGAAAATTTTTAAGGCTTTATATTTTTTGGAACAGTACGCACCCGCCACTTAATCCACTTTCCCATTGCTAACGGCGCCATTTATCCTGCGCCAAATGTTAAGGGGATTGGCGTTTTGTAGCTCCTGAGGTAATAGCGTATCAGGCATGCTCTGGTAAGCCACCGGCCTTGTAAAGCGGAAGATAGATGCCGTACCCACAGACGTGGCCCGCGAGTCGGAAGTAGCGGGGAACGGTCCGCCGTGCACCATGGCGCTGCTCACATCAACCCCCGTAGGGAAGCCGTTGATGATGATACGGCCAACTTTGAGCTCTAATATGTCTATCAGCTCTTTATAAGCTTCCAGGTCGGCAGGGGTGCCATGTATGGTAGCCGTTAAATGACCCGAGAGGTTGCGGGCTATGTTCAGGATCTCGTCTTTAGAAGTAGCCTCCACCACAATACTCTCCGGCCCGAAGATCTCTTCGGCCAGGGTAGCATCGGCCATAAACACACTGCTATCAGTCTTAAACAATATAGGCGAGCCCACATTCAACCCTTCGGATGTTTGGCCCTTAGACAGCGTCTCAACCCCCGGATGCGCGGCTCTGTGCTGCACACCCGCATTGTAAGCGCCGGATATGTTAGGTGCCAGCATTACGCCGCCAATGGTGTTCTGAAAGTGCTCCTGCAGCTTGTTGGCGAAGTCCTCAGCGTCTTTAGATTTCTCGTATAATAAGATGCCGGGGTTGGTGCACAGTTGCCCAACACTTGCCGTAACCGATGCGGCAAAGCCTTGGGCGAAGTTGTCGGCCTGGTTCTTGGCTATCTCAGGCAAAACAAAAACCGGGTTAGAGCTACCCATTTCGGCATACACCGGGATAGGTTCATCGCGCTGCATGGCCATATCAAATATCGCCTTGCCGCCACGGTAGGAGCCGGTAAAACCGACCGCCTTTATAACCGGGTGAACCACCAGGGCTTTGGCAACGTCCAGTCCGTTATCGTATAAATGAGAGAACACGCCATCAGGCATGCCTGTTTTTAAAGCGGCACGCTGTATGGCTTTAGCCACCATTTCGCCTGTGGCAGGGTGAGCAGGATGCGCCTTTACTATCACCGGGCAACCGGCAGCAAGGGCAGCGGCGGTATCGCCGCCTGCGGTAGAGAACGCGAAAGGGAAATTACTTGAACCAAACACCAGTACCGGTCCCAAGGCAATGTGCATAAACCTTACATCGGGTTTTGGGCGGGGTGTGCGGGTTGGATCGGCAGTTTCAATGCGGGCATCCAGCCATGAGCCTTCGCGCAGCAAGCCACCAAACATTTTCAGCTGGTTAATAGTGCGGTTAAGTTCGATGGTAAGATTAGCATGCAGTAAAGCCGTTTCTGCCATACACATGGCTAGCAGCTCTTCGCTAATAATGGTCATTTCAGCTGCTATGGCATCCAGGAAGTTCGCCTTTTCAAGCCCGGATTTTTTGCGGTAAATGAGAAATGCTGCGGATGCTTTGGTAGCAGCTTCTTCAATTTCGGTAGCGGTTGCTGTATGGAAATCGGCGATCTTCTCGCCGGTGGCAGGGTTGGTGGACTGCCAAAGAACATCGCCCCCGGCCTTAATTTCAAAACCAATGATCTGTTTTCCTTCAATCATGATAGTATAAATTAGCGCCGGGGGCGTGTTTATATTTAAGAAGTAACTGTATTGCTCAGTGTACCTATTCCTTCAATGGTAATGTTCACTACGTCGCCAACCTGCAGGGTAAATTCGTCCTGAGGAATGATGCCGGTACCAGTCATCAAGAATACGCCGTATTTAAAATCAAGCTCTCTAAATAACCATGAAGCCAGTTCGCTGTGCTTACGTTTCATCTGGCTGATAGCGATAGACTCGGTGAAAGCCACTTCGCTGCCTCTTTTTATCTCTAAAGTGATCATCGCTTCAGGGTTGATGGGCGCGTCGCTTACATAAACGCAAGGGCCAACAGCTGCAGAACCTGTGTATGATTTAGCCTGCGGCAGATACAAAGGATTTTCGCCTTCAATATCGCGTGATGACATATCGTTACCAATGGTATAACCTTCAATTGTTCCGGCAGAGCACATAAACAAAGTCAGCTCGGGCTCTGGTACGTTCCATTTTGAATCTTTACGGATGCGAACGTTTGCTCCGGTACCAACGGTACGGTAAGCTGGCGCTTTAAAGAAAAGCTCTGGTCTGTCAGCATTGTAAACACGATCATAAAAAGTACCTCCACCGGCATCTTTTGATTCTTCGATACGTGCAGTACGGCTGCGGAAATAAGTAACGCCCGAAGCCCATACTTCCTGGTTAGCCAAAGGAGCCAAAACTTCGCCGTTAATTGCATCGGCTAATGATGAGTCGGCAGTAAGGCTTCCAATTTCAGCAAGCACTGTGGCATATAAGCCTTGTCTGTTAATAAAAGTATCCCAATTGGTTTGGTTTGAAAGAAAGTATTGTCCTTCGTTATCAATGACAATGCCGCGTTTGGTGTTATATATCTTCACTTTGCAGTAGGTTTAATTAAGTGGCGAATATAGGGCTTATTGATAATAAACCCAATAATACACAGCGTAAAAACTATATTACGTTGCGGTTATGCAGCCAGCACGCCGTCAATTGTGCGCTCCATATCTTCCAGGTCAAATGGCTTGGCCAGGTAAGCCTCGGCACCGGCCTGTTTGGCTAATAATTGTATATCGCTGTTGGCAGAAAAATAAACAACAGGGATGTGTTTAAGCGCATCATTGCCTTTAAGCGCCTGGGTAGCTATGATGCCGCCTGTGTCAGGGATCCAGTTATCCATTAAAATAACATCGGGCATAACTGAGCTCACCTTATCAACTATGTGGTTGCAATCAGTAAAAACGTGCACTTCCCAACCCTGCTCTTCCAATACATAGGTGCACACACTTAAAATATCCTCATCATCATCAAAAATGATGATCTTTTTACCATTAAACTTCATTAAATACGCTTGTTAGGTTGCCTCTTAGGGGGTGTGAAGCTATACATAACTATAAAGAAATGCAAATTTTTTGTTCTAAGAAATTTTTTTGCGGATGTCAAAATTCGACATAGGCCAGTCGGGTCACCTGTTTAGTGCTTCTATTGGCATCAGCAATTACTAACGCGCCTTTTTTAAACAAAGTAATTCCTTCCCAGTCGGTTTTAAAACCAGGAAAAACAGCAACTTGTTTCCACTTTTTTTTGCGATAGTTTTTAAGGTAGACAATGCGCGCGAAAGTGTGCGTTTTTAAGTAGTCAGGGTTATTAGTCAGGCTGTCTTTAAGCGCCGGTACTGCGCGTTTAATGTTATCCCCGGCATTATTCACTATGCCGTTGTCCAGGTACTTTGCATAATCGCCATCCCAAAAATAATTGATGGCATAAATACCGCCGTTGGGTGCTGTAACCGCATCCGTATTACGAAAATATAAAAATGGTGTTTTAACCGGTTCAGGCGTTTTAGTTAATGATGTGTCAATTAAATAAGCCGCATTGCCATCCGCAGCGGCGTTAAACTCATAAAAGGCAATGAGTTTGTTTACGCCTGGTAGCCAGGTAATGCTTTCGTACCCGGCGTTGCTAACATAAAAAGGCCTTTTTAATGTAAGATATTTTTTATGGTCGATGTTGATCTCGTTTTTAACTGTATCTATAACGCCCCGCACTAAATAGCAATTGACAGTGGTGTCAACCGTTTCAATGGCCATGTAAACATAATTGCCTAAAAAAGTAAGCGTTTCAAAGCCCTGATAGGTCTTTTTTATAAAGTCAGGCAGCTTTTCAAGGTTGCGAACTTTTAAAGTATTGAAAGATATCAGCGAAGTGTCTTTACCGTTTATAACGCGACTAACACTATCGGCCCGGAAGCTGTACATTTCAAACTTTCCGTCGAGCCTGGTTTCCATGGAGCTGCCGTATTGGGGTAAAATATATACGCGGTTACCCAATTGCGCCATTCCCGAAAATTCCTCATTAATACCGCGCAGTGCAGGGGGGAGCGGCAAGATTTTATATTTGGATTGTCCGCTAACAACACCGGTGATAAAAATCAACGCCACCATCAGTTTTAACCACCTCAAATGTTTTTTATACTCAATCATGAATTAAAACTAAAAATAACCATCTGGCGGCATTTTTCCTGCTGGTTGGCATAATTTGATCCAACGATAACGGTTTGTTAACAGCCAAGGTCCGCAATTAAGACCATTAAATTTTTTAGAGAAGAACAAAAAAGTCCACCGTTTTAAGAGTGGACTTTTAATAAATGTAGTAGTAATATACATTTATGAGAGCTAATAAGATCAGTTAATGGTTGCAAGATATACGATATTTTGGCATTTTTATAATTTCAATCAAAAAAAAGCCATTTCACGTAAATATTTTCAGTAATAAATCAATTTCATGATAAAAATTATAGAATATTATACATATTTTTACATTGAACCGATAAAACTATTACGATAGTTAACGGTTTTAATGTAAAATTGTGCACAAAATACCTTGAAATGAAGAAAAGCAAAGCCGTATGTGATCAAAATAATTGTTTTTTATTTAACAACTGCATGAAGGAGTGGCATCCGGCAATTTTGCAAAATCAGAGAACGTTCCGTGTAAAAAAAGGAGAGGTAATATTTAAAGAGGGCGACGAGGTTAAGGGCGTTTTTTTTGTAAACTCAGGCAATGTAAAGGTACACATAAAATGGGATGCTTATAAAGAGCTTATCGTTAGGTTTGCTAAAACCGGTTCAATTGTTGGCCACCGGGGCATTGGAAGCAGTACCGGCTATCATGTATCGGCCACTGCGTTAGAAAACAGTGTGATCTGTTTTGTTGACATCGATTTTTTTGAGGCCACATTAAAGGTGAACACAGAATTCACTAATAATCTCTTGCATTTTTTTGCCAGCGAACTGCGTGATTCTGAGAGGAAAATGCGCAATCTGGCCCACATGTCTGTAAAGGGCAGGGTAGCAGAATCATTGCTGCTGTTGCAGAAACAATTTGGAGTAACTAATGAAGGGTTTATTAATATTGACCTGAGCAGGCAGGACCTGGCGTCTTTTTCAGGTGCCACTTACGAAACCGTGTTCCGGGTAATAAATGAGCTGGTTAACGAAAAACTGGTTGCCCTTTCGGGTAAAAGCATTGCTATAATAAATCAGCAAGGCCTTTCAAATCTGACAATATTGGATAGTTAAACACTGCTATAACGAAAGCATTTCAACAACTTTTAACAAATCTGTGTTAAGGTCAATATTGTGTTTTACAGAGCGCTCAAACGATGTGTAAACAATGCTGTTGTGAATAAGTCCGGCCATTTCATTGCGGTGCCCGTTTCTTAATACTTCAACCGCAGCAACACCCAAACGGCTTGCTAGCACACGATCCATACAAGTAGGCTTTCCGCCACGCTGTATGTGCCCCAGTACTGATATGCGTGTGTCGTAATTAGGATATTTTTCTTTGATGATGCGGCCTATCTCAAAAGCCTCGCCCGGCTCTTCGCCTTCGGCCACCACCACAATTTTTGATGCTTTATCTTTACGTCCCATTTCAAGGCGGGCAAATAAAGCCGCCATATCAGACCGTGTTCCGGGGATCATCATGGCTTCTGCGCCAATGGCTATACCCACGCGCAGGGCTATCAGGCCGGAGTCGGCACCCATTACTTCAACTATAAACAAACGGTCGTGCGATTCGGCTGTGTCCCGGATCTTATCTATCGCTTCAATTGCGGTGTTAATAGCTGTGTCGTACCCCACAGTAAAATCGGTACCCATCAAATCGTTATCAATAGTGCAGGGAACACCAATTATAGGCATATCATGTTCGCGACCAAGATCCTTGGCACCTATAAACGTACCATTACCGCCAAGGGCTATCAGGCCATCAATGTTTTGAGATTTAAGCTGCTCGTAAGCTTTTTTACGACCGGCAGGCGTTTTAAACTCCTCGCTACGCCCGGCTTTAAGTATTGTACCACCACGCTGAATAATGTTAGAAACCGACTTACGGTCCATCTCAATAAATTCGCCGTTTATCATCCCCTCGTAACCGCGGCGTATCCCAACAATTTCCAGGTCGTATAACACCGCGGTGCGCACAACCGCCCTAATGGCAGCGTTCATTCCCGGTGCGTCACTTCCCGACGTAAAAACGCCTATTTTCTTTATCTGAGCCATGCTGATCTGCGAAGAAGATTATTACTATATCGTATTCGCCGCAAATTACGTCATTTTTTTGCCGCCTGTAAAGTTTTATAAGCAGAAATTCCGCTATCCAGGTATTTTATGAATTCCGGAATATCAAAAATAGCGCCTTGGGGCGGCACCAACGTTTGCCCGTTTTCGTCAATAATAACATAAAAAGGTTGGGCGTTTGAGTTGTATTTAGATATTTCAAAATCAAACCACTTGGCTCCTATTGTTGTGATTTTTTTCCCGGTTAAAGCCGATGTGGATTTTTCATTTTCCCGCAATTCTGTTTTGCGAGCACGAGCGACACGATGAAGACGACCGTCGTCAACGTCCCACCCACATTGACAATTGGCGGTAACCCGACCGTTGCGGAGGGAGGCTCCTATACGCTTAAGCTCGCCCGCAATGACCCCGCCGGCTCACTCGACGCGATCGCGATGCCGATTCGGCCGAGGTCACCGAGCGGCA
>CBFGNU010000230.1:0-6748 GCA_965650195.1 uncultured Mucilaginibacter sp.
TGCCTACAGTTGAACAATTAAAAGCATTTCAGCATGAGTTAACTCATCATACCTTGTTGCACGAGGATATGAAGAAATTTTTTGATGGTTTTCCATCAAAATCCCACCCAATGGGGCAATTATCATCATTGGTGGGTGCACTGTCTGCTTTTTATCCGGAATCGCTTAAACCCAACCAAACACCGGCAGAGCAAAATCAGAGCATTATTAAAATGCTGGCTAAAATGGCTACTCTGGTATCATGGATCTACAAAAAAACATTAGGTCATCCGGTTATTTACCCGCAAAACAAATTTGATTATGTTACCAATTTCCTTAACATGACCTTTGGTCAGCGTACAGAGGAAGTGGAAATAGATCCGGTAGTAGTGAGCGCCATGAATACCTTGCTTATTCTGCATGCAGACCATGAGCAAAACTGCTCTACTTCTACAGTACGTATAGTCGGTTCGTCGGAGTCAAACATCTATGCTTCCGTTTCAGCAGGTATATCGGCTTTATGGGGCCCGCTGCATGGCGGCGCTAACCAGGCTGTAATAGAGATGCTGGAGCAGATAAAAGAAGACGGCGGCGATACCGACAAATGGATAGCCAAAGCAAAGGATAAAAATGATCCATTCCGCTTAATGGGCTTTGGGCACCGGGTTTATAAAAACTTTGATCCACGCGCCAAGATCATCAAAAAGGCTTGCGACGAGATATTGGAGAAATTAGGTATAAATGATGAGGTATTGGAAATTGCCAAACGCCTGGAAGAAGTCGCATTAAAAGACTCTTACTTTGTTGAGCGTAAATTATACCCTAACGTCGATTTTTATTCAGGTATTATCTATCGCGCATTAGGCTTCCCTACTGATATGTTTACGGTATTGTTTGCCCTTGGCCGCCTACCGGGATGGATTGCACAATGGAAAGAAATGAAAGAGAATAAAGAACCTATCGGTCGTCCACGTCAGATCTATACAGGTGCTGTTAACCGCGATTACGTGGAGTTGGAGAAAAGATAGTTGTATAAAAACTTATCATAAAAAAAGACCTGCATATTAAATATGCAGGTCTTTTCATTTATATCGCAAATTTATTTTGATAAAAAATCATTAATGATCTGAAACTCTTTTTCGGGTTCTTCCACCTGCGGGTTATGACCCGATTTTTCAAACATCACAAATTGTGCCTGCGGGCAGTACTCTTTGTACTTAACCGCCATCCAGGGCACTGCTACCCTATCGTAACGCCCGGTCACAATCAATATCGGCATTTTAAGATCCTTTAATTGCTTGCGGAAATCAAAGTTACCAATATCATTACCCACAATAAAATCGCCGTCTTTACCTACCATCTGGTAATACAATTTACTATTGAAAGAATTGGGATAAGGCTTACCTCCGCGGGCAGCAAATTTGTCGGGATTATAGCCATACAAAAATCCGTAAGGCACCTTCCCGTAAATATCCTGATGCTGTTTATCGCTTGATACCGCTCCTTGCTCACGGATCTTCATCAGGGCATCCCAAACTTCAGGGTAACCTGTTCTTATTTCGTGATTAGAGTTGTCATCGTTTTCCTGCCACATAATAAAACTGTGAAAGGTATCAGCCAAAATTAGATGACTTACGTTTTGGGGATACTTTATGGCGTAACCTTGGGCCACTACGCCACCGTACGAATGTCCGAGAACTGATATTTTATTCAGTTTTAGGGCTTTACGTAAACCTTCAATATCTTCCACATCACGGGCAATAGTATATTCAGTTACTATTTTAGCTGTATCTGATTTACCTCTCCCAAAACCATCAAAGTATATTAATTGATGGTGTTTTTCCGCGAGCGGGTCAAAGCTCCTTAAACCGGGATGCGCGCCACCCGGTCCGCCTGAAATAAAAATTATCGGGTCGCCCTCTCCCACTGTAACTACCCATAGTTTTGCACCGTTAACGCTAACGTATTTGCCATCGGTCCAGCTGTCAACAGGTTTAACCTGCGCCTGCACGGCACCAGTCAATATAATCGCCAATAAAAACAGTATCAGGTTTTTCATGTTCTTCATTTTAACGCAATATAACCATTGCACATTTTTATTTTATACACGCAGCCATTATTAGCAGCAAATAGCTAAGTTTATTGCAAATGCCTAACATTAATAAGAACAATAACCCAAAACCGCGCATAGTTATTATTGGAGCAGGCTTTGCCGGCATACAATTAGCTAAAAAGTTAAAGGACGCCCCGGTTGAGATATTAATGCTGGATAAACACAACTATCACACTTTTCAGCCGCTATTATATCAGGTGGCGGTTGGCGCATTACCGGCAGATTCTATAGCTTTTCCTATCCGCCGCATCTTCACCTTTCAAAACAATTTTAATTTTAACCTTACTAACGTTAAACAAATAAACCCTCAAAGCAATACGGTTACTACCAGCATCGGCGAGATCCATTATGATTACCTGGTTATAGCGACCGGATCAAACACTAATTTTTTGGGTAACGACCAGATAGCGCGTTTTGCCATGCCTATGAAAAACGTACCCGAGGCCCTGAACATTCGTGTGCTGGTATTACAGAATTTAGAAAAGGCGTTGATTACCCAAGACATTGTGGAACGCGAAGCGCTGATGACCTTTGTAGTAGTTGGCGGCGGGCCTACCGGGGTTGAACTATCAGGTGCGCTGGCCGAAATGCGCCGTTTGATATTGAATAAGGACTACAGATACTTAAGGGAACAGCACATGAGGGTTTACCTAATTGAGAGCAAGGAACGACTGCTTGCGGCAATGTCTGAAAAAGCATCCCGCGTAGCCAAAGAGTATTTGCAGGGCGATAAGGTGACGGTTTATAACGGCGTGCGGGTACAAAGTTATGATGGATTGGAGCTAACAATAAACAACGGACAGGTTATAAAAACCCATAACGTTTTTTGGGCAGCAGGTGTTAAGGGCGAAGTGCCCGAAGGCCTGGCCGGTGCTACCATCGCCCGTGGTGCACGCATCCAAACCGATGAAATAAATCGCGTATCAGGTTATCAGAATATTTTTGCCATAGGCGATGTATCTGCCGTTGTAACGGAGGAATTCCCGAACGGGCATCCCGGCGTGGCCCCCGTCGCCATACAACAAGGCGTATGGCTGGCTAAAAACCTGCAACACCTGCTTAAAGGTGAACCTACCGAACCATTCAAATATCGTGATAAAGGGACTTTGGCCACCGTTGGCCGCAATAAGGCCCTGGCCGATCTGGGCAAACTACATTTAACAGGCTTTGTTGCCTGGGTATTGTGGGGCTTTGTGCATATTATGTCGCTGGCGGGGTTTTCTAATAAAGCGGCGGTATTTATGGAATGGGTAATAAACTACATGACCAAAAACAGCGACAATAGGCTTATATTACGACCCTTTAATACCCAAACACGCACGGTAGACCATGAGCAATAACTGATATGGATCTTTTTATACTGATAACCTTCCTGGTTATTGTAAGTGCGTTTTACTCCTACATCAATGCTCGGTTTGTTAAGCTGCCAGGCACAATTGGTGTTGTTAGTATAGCCATAATAGGGTCTATGATTACGATCACTATTAACAACCTGTATCCAAATTCTGTACGGTATTTAACTGCACTGGCGCGTAATATAGATTTTTCAGAAACTGTGTTGGATATCATGTTAGGTTTCCTGTTGTTTTCGGGAGCATTTACGCTAAATACCAAGCGGCTAAAAAAGGAAATGCGACCGGTTTTTATTTTAAGCACCGTGGGCGTTATCTTGTCGTGCAGCATTTTTGGATCGCTGTTTTATGGCGTTACCCGCTTATTTGATTTTGATATACCACTGCTCTATTGCTTTCTGTTTGGCGCCCTCATCTCTCCTACTGATCCGGTTGCCGTAAGCGCCCTTGTAAAAAACTCCAAACTGCCGGCTAAACTGGAAACCATAATTTCCGGCGAATCTTTGTTTAATGATGGTATTGGCCTGGTTCTGTTTATAACACTACTGCAAATAACGCGTACCGGTACAGCCGATATTGACTTTGCCGAAGCGGCCTTTCTGTTTGTTAAATCGGTGTTTGGTGGAATATTTCTGGGATTGGGTATGGGTTTTATAGCTTTCAGACTGATGAAATCTATTAATGATTTTCAAACAATAGTGCTTGTGTCGCTGGCATTGGTAATGAGTATATCCGTTTCTGCTGCTTATCTCGATTTTTCTATTCCGCTGGCAGTAGTATCAGCAGGCTTATTTGCCGGTACCCGCTCTATAAACGTTGATAATAACGAACGTTCACATCAGGCGCTTGAAAAATTTTGGGAACTGATAGACGAAATGCTGAACACCATTTTATTTGTAATGATAGGCTTGCAGATGCTGAACCTCCCATTTTTAAATAAATATTGGTTGGCAGGCGGTATAGGCATAGCTGCAATTTTAGTAGCCCGTTGGCTGAGTATAATGCTGCCTTTAACATTTTTAAAACGCACGCTGGATGTCAGCTATAAGAGCATTAACATACTTACCTGGGCAGGCTTAAGAGGCGGTATATCCATAGCGCTTGCTTTAGCCTTGCCGGCAGGACCTTACAAGCACACTATATTGGCAGGTGCTTATTTTATTGTGATATTCTCGGTAATTGTACAGGGCTTAACATTAAACAGGTTGATCAATGCTTCAGTTGAACCTGAGTCGTAGTATCTATGATCTCATGTAGCCGGCGATATTCTTCGCCGCACTATCCGGGCTGTTACTCAGCTCGTTTATAATGTTTTGCTTTTCTATTTCGCTGCGGTTCTGACTGATCTTCTTTTTGCCTTGTAAATCATCAACCACAATCTCAAAACCTACAATGCCTTTCATCATATTCAGTTTATAATCATCAGGCAGGGCTTGCCATTGTTGCATATAGGCCGCTTCGTAAAAGTTTATGGTTTGCGCTAATAAGGCGGTTTTCTTTTCCGGGCTTTCTATTAGTGTTGCAGTTCCATAAGCATGCACTGCAATATAATTCCAGGTGGGAACATTTCTTTCGTGCTCGTAATGTTTGGTTGATATATACGCGTGAGGCTCAGCAAATATTACTAAAGCTTTGCCATTCAATAATTCATCTGCCTGCGGGTTGGCTTTAGCCAGATGGGATATCAATACAACCTTACCATCCCGTTGCTCTACTACAAAAGGCAAATGCGTTGCAGATGGTATACCATTGGCAACTGTTACCAGTGTAGCAAAGCTGTACCGCTGCATGAAACTGATAGCTTCCTGCTGGTCGGGCATTAGGTTGATTTTGGGGATGTACATCTTTTTAGAATCAAGAGGTAAGAGTCAAGAATCAAGATTTGTGAAACGGCTAACGGATATTTTAACGCTATCAATTGTTTCAGATCCGTTTATACGATCAATATTATTTAAAAGCAATTCTTTAATCTTTCTGAAAAGTTGATTGTTAACTTTCCAGACACTCTCATCCACATCTAAGACATTTTTCAGCAAATCACCTGGATAAAAATCGCCTTCTGCCAAGATATCTTTGTTTAATACATCTATTGCTAAAGGCAACAAATAATTGAGTGAAATATTCTGGCCTATCATCAACCTCAGATCTTCTATTTCGAAATCTATTAATTTCTTTTTCCTTAACTCGTTGGCCGTTCTAACGAGGTAAGAAGAATCTTCAGGAACGGATAAAATTTTACCGCCCTCCAATTCTTCCAAAGAGAAATTGATGGAGTTTCCTTTCACGAGTAAACTACAAACTCTCCAACATCTTCTTCAAAACGGCCTGCGCTGCCCACTCGCGGTTCCCGGCCTCGTGCACTACGACAGAGTGCGGCCCGTCTAATATCTCGTCAGATAGCTCTAAATTGCGGCGTACGGGCAAACAATGCATTACTTTGGCATTGTTGGTGTTCTTTATTTTCTCATTGGTCAGCATCCAGTCTTCATTTCCCGGTAAAATCTGGCCATAAGGCTCGTAAGCCGACCAGTTTTTTACGTAGATGAAATCCGCATCGGCCAATGCTGCATCCTGATCATGTGTGATGGTTGCTCCATCGGTAAAATCAGTATTTAACTCGTAACCGGCCGGGTGCGCGATTGTAAAATCGACATCAGCCTTGCACATCCATTCTGCAAAAGAATTGGGTACAGCCTGCGGCAGGGCCTTTATATGCGGTGCCCATGTGAGCACAACTTTAGGGCGCGGACGAGTTTTTAATTCGGTTATGGTAACAAGATCGGCTAAACTTTGAAGGGGGTGGCGTGTAGCTGATTCCAGACTTACAATCGGCACACCACAAAACTCAACAAACTTGTTAAATACGGTTTCAGTATAATCTTCTTCCCTATCCTTTAAACCCGGAAACGAGCGAACGCCAATAATATCAACATACTGCCCCAACACAGCCGCAGCCTCGCGGATGTGCTCGACGGTCGTACCGTTCATTATAGCGCCGTCACGCAATTCTAAGGCCCAGCCTTCCTTGTCTATATTAAGCACCATAGCGTTCATACCCAAATTGGTAGCGGCCTTTTGTGTACTCATACGCGTACGCAGGCTTGGATTTAAAAAAACCAGCCCGATGGTTTTGTTCTTACCCAAATGCTGGTGCGCAAATGGATCTTTCTTTAGCGCCAAAGCATCAGCCACAAGGGCATTAATGTCGGTTACGTCGTGTACGGATGTAAAAAGTTTCATAGTGCGTCACCCTAAATCCCTCTGCTAAAGGAGAGGGATTTTTTAATTTGTTTATGTTTATAAA
>CBFGNU010000231.1:0-6723 GCA_965650195.1 uncultured Mucilaginibacter sp.
AAGAATTTTGACTGAGGCAGGTATTGATTTTAATACAAAAGTACAAGACTGGACCGATGAGCAGTTAACCTCTATTCGTACAATCATTAACGATCAGATCAAAGTGGAAGGTTCACTTCGTTCAGAAGTGCAGCTTAACATTAAGCGTTTAATGGATATAGGTTGTTACCGTGGTACACGTCACCGTAAAGGTTTACCATTACGTGGTCAGCGTACTAAAAATAACTCACGTACCCGTAAAGGAAAACGTAAAACAGTTGCTAACAAGAAAAAAGCTACTAAATAATAATTGATTAATGATCATAAGCAGTGATGCTTGCAGATCATTAGGAATAAAAATTAAAAAACAGTTAATGGGTCCGAGTTATTCAGTAACTCAGTAATTCACTAACTCAATAATTAAAAAAATGGCTAAAAGCAAAAAAGTAACCAAAAAGCGTGTTGTAATTGTTGAGCCCGTAGGCGAAGCACACATCAATGCTACTTTTAACAATATTATTTTAACCCTTACCAACAAAAGCGGACAGGCTATTTCATGGTCGTCAGCTGGTAAAATGGGTTTTAAAGGTTCAAAAAAGAACACTCCATACGCTGCCTCACAAGCTGCTGCCGATTGCGGTAAAGTTGCTTATGATTTAGGTTTACGTAAGGTTGAAGTGTTTGTAAAAGGCCCTGGCGCTGGTCGCGAGTCAGCTATCCGTACTTTGCAAACAGCAGGTATTGAGGTTACAACCATTAAAGACATTACACCGCTTCCACACAACGGTTGCCGTCCTTCAAAAAGAAGAAGAGTTTAATTAATCAATTTTTTAAAGCTAAGATTCAGCGGCTGCGGGCCGTTTGATACTTTAAAAGCAACAAATAATGGCAAGATATACAGGTCCAAAATCAAAAATTGCACGCCGTTTCCGTGAGCCCATCTTCGGTCCGGATAAAGCGTTAGAAAGAAAAAACTACGGCCCTGGTATGCATGGCGCTTCAAAAAGAAGAGGCAAGCAATCAGAGTACGCGGTACAGTTAATGGAGAAACAAAAGGTTAAATACACTTACGGTGTATTAGAGCGTCAGTTCGAGAACCTGTTTCACCGTGCTTCTGCTAAAGAAGGCATCACCGGCGAAAACTTGTTAAAGTTTTTAGAGGCCCGTTTAGATAACGTGGTATTCCGTTTAGGTATTGCTCCAACACGTTCAGGCGCACGCCAATTAGTTGGTCACAAACACATTACTGTAAACGGCGGTGTGGTAAACATTGCATCATACGCGGTTAAAGCCGGAGACGTTATTGCAGTTCGTGAGAAATCAAAGTCTTTAGAGGCCATCACTACTTCGGTAGCTGGCAGAAGAATAAACAAGTATAGCTGGTTTGAGTGGGATGCTGCTAATTTAACAGGCAAGTTCCTTAACTATCCAAACCGCGATGAGATCCCTGAGAACATCAAGGAGAACCTTATCGTCGAGTTATACTCTAAATAATAACGATATCAACACACAAAATGATCGGCATATTCTGACGGTCATTTTTGTGGTTTAAATAAATCAATCAAACAATAAATAAGGATATAAATGGCAATTTTAGCATTTCAAAAACCAGACAAGGTTATCATGCAGAAATCGACTGATTTTGAGGGTACGTTTGAATTTCGTCCGTTAGAACCAGGCTTCGGTGTAACCATTGGTAATGCTCTGCGTCGTATCTTACTTTCATCGCTTGAAGGTTATGCTATTACTTCTGTACGTTTTTCAGGAGTTACGCATGAGTTTTCAACTATAAAAGGAGTTGTTGAAGACGTTACCGAGATCATATTAAATCTTAAGCAAGTTAGATTTAAAAAATCAGGTGATTCTGGCGACAGCGAGAAAGTTTTCGTGATCATCAACGGTCAGGATGCTTTCAAAGCCGGCGATATTACCAAGTTCTCAAACAACTTTACTGTTTTGAATCCTGATATGGTTATCTGTAACATGGATTCTTCGGTAACGCTTGAAGTTGAATTTACTATCAACAAAGGTCGTGGTTATGTACCAAGCGAAGAGAATAAAAACCCGGATGCGAACGTTGGCGTAATTGCTATTGATTCCATCTACACGCCGATAAAGAACGTTAAATATACCATCGAGAACTATCGTGTTGAGCAAAAAACCGACTATGAAAAATTAGTTTTGGATATTGCTACTGATGGATCTATCCATCCTGAAGACGCGCTTAAAGAGGCTGCTAAGATCTTGATCCAGCACTTTATGCTATTCAGCGACGAGAACATGATGTTGGAAGCACAAGCTAAAGAAGAAACTAAAGAAGTTGACGAGGAAATTTTACATATGCGTAAGATCCTTAAAACTGAATTGGTTGATCTTGATCTTTCTGTCCGCGCGTTAAACTGCTTAAAAGCAGCTGATATCCGCAGCCTGGCTGACCTGGTATCGTACGACGTTGCAGACATGCTGAAATTCAGAAACTTTGGTAAAAAATCGTTAACAGAAATTCAAGACCTGGTTAAATCAAAAGGATTATCTTTTGGTATGAACCTGTCTAAATTCAAGTTAGACGAAGAATAATATTTTGATAAGAGGTTGGAGATTTTAAATAATCTTTAACCTCTTGTCATTTATAAGGTTGGAGAGGCGCTGGTGACTAATCTCTGATCTCTAATTAACTAATCACTAAAACCGCGTAATTCCGAGGGCTTGACGATAAAACGCCGCCCAACGGTATGCACGTGCCACAAACAAAAAAACAATGAGACACGGTAAAAAAGTAAACCACCTGGGCCGCACTAACAGCCATCGTAAGGCAATGTTAGCTAACATGGCTACCTCGCTTATCTTACACAAGCGTATTACAACTACATTAGCTAAAGCAAAAGCTTTACGCGTTTATGCAGAGCCTATTTTAACAAAATCAAAAGACGATACTACGCACTCACGTCGTACTGTATTTAGCTACCTGCAAGATAAAGACGCGGTATCTATCCTGTTCCGCGATATCGCTCCTAAAATTGCTGATCGCCCGGGAGGTTACACCCGTATCATCAAAATGGAAAACCGTTTAGGTGACAACGCAGAGATGGCTATAATTGAATTAGTAGATTATAACACAGTTTACGGTAAAGGCGATGCTGCAGTTGCTAAAAAATCAACACGTCGTCGTGGTGGTAAAGGCAAAGCAGATGTTGCAGCTGCTCCTGTTGCTGAAGAAGTAGCAGTTGCTGAAGAAGTAACTGAAGCTCCTGAAGCAGAAGTTGCACAAACACCGGTTGCTGAAGAAGCTGCTGCACCTGCTGCAGAAGAAGCTCCTGAAGCTCCTGCTGCAAACGAAGAAAACGCAGAGAAAGGCGAATAATTTATTCCTCTTTTATAATACAAGAAGCCCTGTTCATTTGAGCGGGGCTTTTTTGTTTACCTCGTTTTTTATCCTACAAAAAAAATCCCGGCAGCCTTTCAGCGTACCGGGATAAACCTAAAACAAAAAAATATTATTATACCAATACGGCGTCTGCCTCAACCTCGTATACATAACCCAACTTATGGGGATCGTTTGCACTAACACCAAGGTCCTTTATCAAACCTGTTGAGATATCCACTATCCAGCCATGTACTGCAAGGTCATCGCGCTCTTTCCAGGCATTTTGTATAATGGTTGTTTTGCAAAGATTATATGCCTGCTCCATTACGTTCAACTCAACCAGGCGGTTAACCTTTTGTTCCTGATCGGTAATACGGTCAAGCTCGTGACTGTGCAAGCGGTATACGTCTTTAATATGGCGCAGCCAGTTATCAATCAGGCCAAATTGTTTGTTGGTTAGTGCCGCTGCTACGCCGCCGCAACCGTAGTGGCCCGCAACAATAACGTGCTTTACTTTTAAAACGTTCACAGCATAATCCAGCACGCTAAGCATGTTCATATCTGTATGTACGCATACGTTGGCAATGTTGCGGTGTACAAATACTTCGCCGGGTTTGGTGCCGGTAACCTCATTAGCGGGTACGCGGCTATCGGCACAGCCTATCCACAATACTTCAGGGCTTTGGCCTTTTGCCAGGGTTTTAAAAAACTCCGGGTCTTCTTTAAGGCGTTTATCTACCCATGCGCGATTGCCCGATAGTAGCTTGGCATAGCTTTCGGTTCGGGCTAATTGCAATTTATATTTCTCTGAGCTGTCCGCTCCGTTTTTATTATGATCGTTTTTCATTGTATATCTTATTTAAGTTCGTTTAACAGGTCTTTCATTTTGGGTACGTCGTACCTGTCTTTAATGTGTTCAAGTGATACTATAATGCCTTTGGTATAGGCATTGTGTTTAAAGTTATGGATGATCTCCAGCACATCCGGATCAATGTATCTAGATGCGGATCCGTCTACTATAACCTCTGTTTCTTTGGGTATGTTGGTAAGTGTTACCTGTATGGCTGCCTTGTTCAAAAATGAAACTTCTTCTGCCAATCGGATACGTATTTTCTTTCCGTTACTTTCAATATGGTAGAAATACGAGTTACGTAAATTGGTTAAAAGAAGGAAGAATATGGCTACCACCATGCCAATGCCAACTCCTTTTAACAGGTCGGTAAAATAAATGGCTACAATGGTTACAACAAAAGGGATAAATTGCGGCAGGCCTTTGTGCCACATGTGTTTAAATAAACTAATGCGCGCCAGTTTATAACCGGTCATTAAAAGTATGGCTGCCAGGCACGAAAGCGGTATCAAATTAAGTACCATGGGTATGGTTAATAATGATATTAATAGCAGAAAGCCGTGAATTATAGCACTTACCTTTGTACGTGCACCCGCGTTAACGTTTGCCGATGACCGTACAATAACAGCCGTCATGGGCAGTCCGCCTAACATAGCACTCACTATATTACCTGTGCCTTGTGCCAGTAATTCACGATTAGTAGGCGATACTCTTTTTATAGGGTCTATCTTATCAACCGCCTCCAAACTCAACAGCGTTTCTAAACTTGCTACTACCGCAAACGTTACTGCCATCAAAAACACATCCATCCTGCCTATTTGCGTAAAATCCGGCGATCTGAAGAGGCCGAAAAACTCACCCATGCTTTTTACTACAGGTATATTTACCATCTGCTTTTCGCGCAGCCCAAGGTCGGTGCCGTTAAAAACCAATCCTAAAATAATACCTAATACCACTACCAGTAGCGGAGCAGGTACCAGGGCCAGCTTTTTTACTTTGGGCCAGTAAATTAATATAGCCAACGATACCATAGTAATAATAACAGCGCCATAATTTATTTTAGATAACGCTATCATTACACCCGAAAAGGTATTATGCTGATCTGTTTGAGCAAAACCTTCGTCACCCTCAAAGTCGGCATCATAACCTACCGCGTGCGGAAACTGTTTCATTATAAGAATGATACCAATAGCGGCCAGCATACCTTCAATTACTGATGAAGGGAAATAGTTGGCTATTGTGCCTGCCTTTATTAAGCCGAATATGATTTGCATAACCCCGGCCAGGAAAACGGCCAGCAGGAAGGTCTCATAGGAGCCTAAGCCCGTAATAGCATTTAATACAATTACGGTTAACCCTGCCGCTGGCCCGGCAACGCTAAGCTGCGAGCCGCTGACCATGCCTACTACTATACCACCAACAATACCGGTAATTAAACCCGAGAACAATGGCGCACCCGAGGCGAGCGCGATACCTAAACATAGGGGCAGCGCTACAAGGAATACCACTATACTTGATGGGATGTCCTTTTTGAGGTTTTTAGGAAGAAAATATTTTTTTATATTAAGGAAGCCAGCAATGCCTCCATTCTGCTGTGATTGCATAACAATGTTTTAGTTAAATTTTAAGAAATAGCCGTACAAGCCGGGAGGATGCCCGGCTTAATTTAACTAAACGTTGGGAGGGGGGGTCGGAACTACCTTGTGGTACAATCTGATAGCTAAAGCCTTTTCCTTATTATGTAAACGGTTGGTTTCAACCAATAAGGGTTTGTAATCAAAGAAGCTATAAATGTGCTCGTCAAAGCTTTTTTTCTCTTTAAAAGAGTCTTTGTCTGCACTGTCTTTTTCGCCTTTGGTCTCTTGTTCCAGCTGCATAATTACTGATGCCGCTACCTTGGCATCAAGCATGGAAAATATAGGAATAACTGATATTATCATCTTTGCAGAAAAGACGACAATAAACAGCAAACTTGCAAAAGTTCTTTTATTCCGGTTGTTCATTCGTTACAAATATATAAAAATCTGCTTCGGCGAGCGGTAAATCATTTGTGTAAACATCTATTTTTAAAATTAGTTGACAATTTTTTTCAATAAAAACAGGTGCAATCTGCTTAAAACGTTTGTGCCTAAGGTTTATTATTAACAATCATAATTGCTATTTTTAGCATTACACATAACGCAGAGCTATAGTGAATAACAAAATAAAGCAGTTAAACCAAAAGCGCCGCGAGGCATTGGCGGGCGGGGGGCAGGCCCGGGTTGAAAGTCAGCATAAAAAAGGTAAACTAACCGCACGGGAAAGATTGCACTTTTTAATGGACGAGGGCTCATTCCAGGAGATAGGAATGCTGGTTGCCCACCGATCTGTAGATTTTGGTATGGAGAACGAAAAATATCCGGGAGATGGCGTAGTTACAGGGTATGGTACCATTAACGGTCGTTTGGTGTATGTGTTTTCGCAGGATTTTACCGTTTTTGGCGGCTCACTCTCTGAGACGCATGCCGAGAAAATATGCAAAATAATGGAT
>CBFGNU010000232.1:0-6715 GCA_965650195.1 uncultured Mucilaginibacter sp.
TAGTTTTCCATATCGTCCATGCCTTCGTCGTTGCGGCGCTCCTGCTGTTCTTCCAGCATACGGATGATACCTTCAAAGGTTATTTGGTAGCTTTGCACGTTCCATTTGTTGTACTCAACGGCTACGGTAAGCAATTCCTGCGTGCCGTTTAAAATAAGGTCGAGTTTTTCCCGTTCCAGCTTTTCTATCGGCACAGAAAGCGAGAACTCATATTTTTTTGCCAGCGCTTTCAACACCTGGAAGATCCAGGTCTCGCGGTATTCACCCAAGGGCGCCAGGCCGCCATTCAGAATGCTAAGTTTTGGATTCGGAATAACCGAGGCCTCATCCACCTCAAAAATATAACCCAGCCCATTACACTTATCACAGGCACCATAAGGCGAGTTGAACGAAAAAGTATTAGGCTGCGGCTCATCATAAGAGATGCCCGAAACGGGGTCCATCAAATACTTGCTGAAATAATAAACATTATTGTCTTTATCCGCTATGCGGATAATTCCCTTTGCGGTTTTTAAAGCCGATTGGATAGAATCATAAAGGCGTTTGGTATCATTAGCGCTTACCATCAGCCGGTCAACAACAATGTCAATATCATGGATCTTATAACGGTCCAGTTGCATTTTAGGCTCAACATCGGCAATTGCGCCATCAATATAAACCTTTAGGTAGCCTTGCTTGCGTATCTGCTCAAAGAGTTCACGATAATGGCCTTTGCGGGCTTTTACCACGGGAGCCATTACATTAATGGGCTGCCCTTCAAATCTTTCCAATATGGTTTTAAAGATCTGGTCCTCGCTCATGCGCTCCATCTTTCCGCCGCTAACGTAGGAGTAGGCTATGCCTGTACGGGCGTAAAGCAGACGCATAAAATCGTAGATCTCGGTAATGGTACCCACAGTCGACCGTGGATTTTTACTGGTGGTTTTTTGCTCAATAGCGATAACCGGGCTTAACCCCGAAACCTTATCAACATCCGGCCGTTCCATACCACCCATAAACTGGCGGGAGTAGGCCGAGAATGTTTCCATATAACGGCGCTGACCCTCGGCATAAATGGTATCAAAAGCCAATGATGATTTACCGCTGCCACTTAAACCGGTAATAACTACCAGCTTGTTACGCGGAAAAGAAACGTCGATGTTTTTAAGATTATGTACCCGCGCCCCGTATACTTCTACTTCACTTTGCTCGCCCAGGTCGATGTATTTGTCGTCCATATTATATATAAAACCGTTACCGGTAAAAATGCTAAAATTTTAAGCAAATATACAAAAAAAGCCCGGCTTGCCATTGGCAAACCGGGCTGCATGTGCTCCGTAAAATATGGTTAATTATACGCGATAAGATTTTGTGGCTGAAACTTTACAAATGTGTAATATTCCGAATAGCCGTATTTTTTAGGTTTAGCAATAATCTCCTTCATGGCAATAATACTGTAAACATAGTTGCCCGTTTCGCGGTTCAACTTCATCATAAAGTAATTGTCCTCTTTTTGGCTGTTTATTGCTTTTTCAAGTTTAACTTCTCCGTTGTTGTAGGCCGCGGCCGCCAATGTCCAGCTGTCAAACTCGTCATACAATTCATTAATGTACTTGCATGCGGCAATGGTAGCTTTTTTAATGTCCCTGCGCTCGTCAACTTTACGGTTAACCTTTAACCCATAGGTGCGTGCGGTGCCCGGCATAAATTGCCAAAGTCCTGCTGCTCCTTTTGGAGACGTTCCTTCGTGCAAGCCTGATTCAACCAAAGGAATGTATTTAAAATCCTCGGGTATGCCATGAGCTTTTAAAATGGGCTCAATTATAGGAAACAGCTTTAAAGCCTTTGCATGCAGTATATTAGACTGTATGTTTTTGTAATTGTGATTTTTAAGGGATTTCTGTAATTTTCTGTACACAGCGGCATTAACGGGCAGGGCCTCGTCTGCAAAACTGTAATCATTAGCGGCTTCAGTAGTGTTAGTGTTAATAACCAAATTGGGTATTACGTACGTTACCGGCGTTACTGTTTTTGGCGCGGGTTTTGTTATTACTGAGCTTGCAGTGTTAAGCTTGAAAATGATTAGCAGCACCACTATTACGGAGCACGTAATTAAGTGTTTTTTCATCATTTTTTCTTCGTTGTTAAATGAACTATTGGGTAATTTCTTTTGCAAAGGTACCGTTTATTAAGCACATTGTCAAACACTTATCATTGGCTTAGTGTTTTGAGAAATTTAAAATAAGTTCAAAATCGCCGTTTAAAGTGGTTTAAACGCTGTTTTTGAACCAGCAAAAAAAGTTGAAAAAAGCGCCATTACCGGTGCAAAAAAAGGCTATCTTTGCGGCTTCACGCTGCGAAAGCGCAATCAAAAAACATATGGTATTTAAACGACCAACAAACAGTCGCGACGATAGAAACGGCAAGTCATCAAACCGCAATACAAAGGGTGATGATAATTCAAAAAGACCTTCTTCGTCAAACCGTGGTAGCTTCTCAAAAAGCACGGACAAATCAAGCAACAACGATTCTAAAAAAAGATATTCAAGTGGCCCCGCTGCCGAGCGTAGTTCTTTTTCGTCACCGGGCGAAAAGAAAAGCTATGGTCCGCGTAAGCCTTACTCAGGCAGGCCAACCGGCGACGGTGGTGGTGAAAGCAAAGGCTTTGAGCCACGCAAAAAGCCATACTCGGGACGTTCGGCCGATAGTGGTGATGATAGCCCAAAAAGAAATTTTGGTGCCGATAAAGGTGAATCAACCAGAAAACCATATGGCAGCCGTTCAGAAGGCGGCAGCGATCGCCCTAAAAGAAGTTTCGGCGGTGAAAGAAGCGAAGGAAAAGGCTTTAATTCCGACAGAAAGCCGTATTCCGGCCGTTCTGCAAGTGGAGACAGTGATCGCCCTAAAAGAACCTTTGGAGGTGATAGAAGTGAAAGCAGAGGCGCTGATGGAGATAGAAAACCCTATGGTGATCGTTCTACCGGTAGTTCAGAAGACAGACCTAAAAGAAGCTTCGGTGGTGACCGCCCCGAGAAAAAACGCTTCGAAACATCATACGAGAAAAAACCTGAACGCGCAGGTGGCAGCACAGATAAACCCAAAAGAGCTGGTTTTGAATCGCGCGGTGGCAAAAAGTTCGACAGTGGTTCAAAACCCGGAGCATTTAAACGCGATGGTGATAAACCTTTCCGCAAACCAAGACCAGAGGGTGAAAATTCTGATGCGCCGGTTAGAACCATGCGTAGCAAAAAAGCTACCGAGCCTAAAGAATCAGGCCTGATAAGATTAAACCGTTACATAGCCAACGCAGGTATTTGTTCAAGGCGTAAAGCTGATGAGCTGATAGAGGCGGGTGTTGTATCTGTTAATGGTGAAGTTATATCTGAACTGGGTTATAAAGTTGATCCATTTAAAGACGAGATACGCTATAACGGTGAAATGCTGAAACGCGAAAAAATGGTTTATGTATTGTTGAATAAACCAAAAGATTATATCACTACTACAGAAGACCCACAGGAGCGCCGCACCGTAATGCATTTGGTTGAAAAAGCCAGCAGGGAGCGCATCTACCCGATAGGGCGACTGGACCGTAACACTACAGGTTTATTACTGATGACCAACGACGGTGATCTGGCTGATAAGCTATCGCATCCGCGCAGCAACATAAGTAAGTTATACCATGTTGAGTTAAGTAAAACTGTAAGCCAGGGCGATCTGAATAAAATTGGTTTTGGGGTTGAGCTTGAAGATGGTTTGATCAAGCCTGATTCAGTATCGTACGTAGCAGGTGGTTCAAAACGCGAAATAGGCATACAGATACACAGCGGTAAAAACCGTATTGTACGCCGAATATTTGAGAGCTTGGGTTACGAGGTGGTTAAACTGGATAGGGTGGTATATGCCAACCTTACCAAGAAAGACCTTCCGCGCGGACGCTGGCGCTTTTTGGATGAAAAAGAGATCATCCAGCTTAAACATCTGATCAAATAGATCAGTTTTATCAAAATATATATAAAGCCCCGACCGTTAATTGTCGGGGCTTTTTGTTTTATGGTATTTGTTAGGAGTTATGTAATTTGCATAAATAACCAATTGCCTGCTTTATGAAAAAGATATTGTTTTCACTCCTTATATTGCTGCCATTGTTTACCATGGCGCAAAAGAAAGATAAATCAGCTACCCCAAAAGTTTTTGATCTTTTAATAGGCGGATATACCGCAGCCGATGGCAACAGGGGCATTACCGTTTATAGGTTTTACGCCGAAACGGGGCGGGTTGCTTTTTTAGGCGAGATGGAAACGGCAAGTCCCACTTTTTTGTGCATATCGCCCGACAGAAAATTTGTTTATTCGGTTAATGCGGTTGCAGAAGGCGGGGTGAGTGCTTTTAGTTTCGACTATAAATCGGGTGCGCTTAAATTCATTAACAAGCAATCCTCAGGAGGTGCAAATCCTGCCCATATTACTATAGATAAAGATGCAAAAAACGTTATCGTATCTAATTATGGTAATGGTACACTGTCAGTTTTGCCCATAAATAAAGATGGTTCATTAGCACCAGCTACACAAACCATTGTTGGCGAAGGCAGTAGTATAATACCGCAGCGGCAGGCAGGACCACATATCCATTCAGCAATTTTTTCGCCGGATGAAAAACATGTGCTTTACGCCGATCTCGGTACAGATAAAATATCCATAGCTAGATATAAAGGCGGTAAGGTGCCTGCGTTAACGCCCGAGGACGTGCCGGTTGAAAAGGTTAAGCCGGGTAGCGGTCCGCGCATTTTCGACTTTTCCCCGGATGGTAAGTTTTTATACCTTATAAATGAAATGGGCGCTACCGTTAACTGCTATGCCTATAACAAAGGTAAAGTAACCTTTGTTGACAGTGTGGCGCTGGCCTTGCCGGGCTTTACCGGTCGTAGCAGCGCTGCCGATGTACATGTATCTCCGGATGGCAAATTTTTATACGCCACAAATCGCGGTACGGCAAATGAATTGTTGGTTTATGCTGTTGATCAGGTAAGCGGCAAATTAACATATGTTACCCGTTACCCAACGGGCAAAGAGCCACGTAACTTTGTTATTGAGCCCGGAGGAAACTTTTTATTGTTAGCGGCTCAGCAGTCAAACATTGTTCAGATCTACAAAATAGAAAATAAGATCGGCATTTTGACTCCACTAAACAATCCTATCAGCATACCGTCGCCAACTGTTTTAAAGCTGGTATCTGCGGAGTGAGAAATTAACATTGCGTAAGTAACCGCCTGGCCCATCTGCCGAAACTCATTAATCGGGGTTTTAAGCCTTGGCTCCTTTGCCTTTCCCTGGAATAACACGCTGTCCGGCCGGGTATTTCTTAATACAATTTGATCTCATGGGGAATGTAAAAAGGGGCTTTTACCTGTGAGCAACCTATCAAACAGTTTCTTGCTTACCCGGGATTGGTAATCTTACACATTCTATATCGTTTAAGGCACGTATCTGTTATGATGTAATTATCAGGTTAAACGTTTTGTAATTTGTTTGGTCAAAAAATCAAACATTGATATTAATCGGAAGTTTGCAAATATAAATACTATGAAATTGTTTGATAAAGCATGGTGTATTGGCCTGTTAGCAGTACTGTTAACCGCTTTTACACCTCGTGAATCACTGGCCCAGGGAGGTTATATCTCAAACCAGGAGTTTTACGATGAACTGTCGCCTTACGGCGCATGGGTTTATACCCCGCAATATGGAGACGTTTGGATCCCCGATGCAGAGGATGGCTTTAGGCCGTATGGCACCCGGGGCTATTGGGTTTTAACAGAATATGGCAATACATGGGTATCTGACTACCCATGGGGTTGGGCTACTTTTCATTATGGCCGCTGGCACTTTGACGATTATTATGGTTGGGTGTGGGTTCCGGGGAACGAATGGGGACCAGCCTGGGTTAACTGGCGGCAAGGTGGTGGTTATTACGGATGGGCACCGCTCGGCCCGGGTATAAGCATTAATATAGCTATCGGTAACAGCTATCGCACTCCGGATTATTACTGGACATACGCCCCCGAAATATATATAAACAGCCCGCGGGTTTATGATTACTATGTGCCGCGTACGCAGATAGTTAATATAGTAAACAGAACAAGTATTATTAATAATACCGTTGTGATAAATAACCGCACGTATATTGGTGGGCCCCGGGCTATGGATATACAACGCGTAACCCGTACAGCGCCGCGCGTATACAGAATTAACGATGCGCGCGGCCCGGGGGCTGTAAATATTACCAGTAACACCGTGAATATTTATAAACCCAACGTAACTATAAACAAAAATGCACGCCCTGCACGCGTGGTAGACGGCGAGGCTTATCGCAGGGCCAACCCCGGTCAACGTATTGCTGCTGACCCTGGAAGAAGGGCCGACAATGACAAGGCTAACACGGCTAAACTGGTGGCTGCCGCCCGCAGCGAAAGGCCCGACAATAACGTAGTGCGTGTAAATGGTAATGACCGTAGACCGCAACAGCGGGATAACGACATAAATACGCCGGGCAACAGACGCCAAAATAGAGACGCGCGTAACAGAAATGCTGATGATCCCGCCGGTAATGCTCAGCAAGAGCAACGGAGGCAGCAAAATGCTGAAGCGCGTCGCCAACAGGTGGAGCAAAACCGTGCTCAGCAACCTGACCAGCAGGATCTGCAACGCCGGCAGGAGCAGCAATTGCAACGTGAACAACGCCG
>CBFGNU010000233.1:0-6695 GCA_965650195.1 uncultured Mucilaginibacter sp.
AGCGAAATGACCAATGACTATCAATGCGCTTCCAACCAATTCCTACCAGTCCCAATCTCAACTAAAATAGGCACCGTGGTTTTAATGGCGTTGCGCATCATCTCAACAATAATGGGTTTTACAATCTCTACCTCGTGATTAGGCACATCAAACACCAACTCGTCATGCACCTGCATGGTCATGCGGGCGTCCAGTTTGCGTGCCTTAAACTCGCGGTGAATATTGATCATGGCAATTTTGATCATGTCAGCCGCAGAGCCTTGTATTGGCGCGTTAATGGCATTTCGCTCGGCGAAGCCGCGTACCGTTTGGTTCGCCGAGTTAATATCCCGCAGATAACGGCGCCTGCCCATCAGCGTGGTAACGTAACCGTTCTCGCGGGCGAAGTTCATGGTATCATTCATATACTGCTTAATGCCGGGGAACTGCGCGAAATAGTTTTCAATGATCTCGGCAGCCTCTTTGCGCGGGATACCTAAATTCTGCGACAAGCCAAAAGCCGACTGCCCGTAAATAATACCAAAGTTAACCGCCTTGGCATTTCGGCGCTGTGTGCTGTCTACCTCTAACACCGGCACACCGTAAACGTTGGCAGCTGTCGCTGTGTGGATATCTATGCCCTGTACAAAGGCCTCCATCATGTTGGCATCCTTGCTTATCTCGGCAATAATGCGCAGCTCTATCTGCGAATAATCCGCAGATACAATGGTGTGGTTCTCATCCCGCGGGATAAAGGCTTTACGCACTTCGCGCCCCCGTTCTGTGCGGATAGGAATGTTTTGTAAGTTAGGATTGGTGGAGCTTAACCTGCCCGTTGCAGCCACGGCCTGGTTATAGCTGGTGTGTACGCGGCCGGTTTTTTGGTTAACCATGGTAGGCAGCGCATCCACATAAGTAGACTTGAGTTTTTGCAGCTGACGATAATCTAAAATATCACGCACTATATCGCTTTTGGCCGCTAACGATAACAGCACATCCTCGCCGGTTTGGTACTGACCTGTTTTGGTTTTTTTAGCTTTGGGATCCAACATCAGTTTTTCAAACAGCACCTCGCCCAATTGCTTTGGCGATGCAATGTTGAACCTTACGCCTGCTTTTTCATAGACAGTTTTCTCTAGCAATGCTATGTCTTTTTCCAGTTCTTTTGAAAATTCTTTCAGCGTATCATGATCAATCCGCACACCCTCGTGCTCAATATCAGCCAAAACATATATCAGCGGGTTTTCAATTTTGTGCAGCAGTTCAACAGCACCGGCAGCTTTTATCTTGGGCTCAAATATCTCTTTTAATTGCAGGGTGATATCGGCATCTTCTGCGGCATATTCCTTTATTTTTTCTATCTCCACATCGCGCATGCTGCCCTGGTTCTTACCTTTTGGCCCGATAAGCTCAGTGATAGATACCGGCTTATAACCCAGGTAATTCTCGCTCAAAATATCCATGTTGTGGCGGGTATCGGGGTCGATAATGTAATGCGCCATCATAGTATCAAACAAGTCGCCCTGTATCTCTACGCCGTACCATTTCATCATCAGGATATCAAACTTAATATTCTGACCGATCTTGCCAATGGCGGGGTCTTCCATTACCTCTTTAAACTCGTGTACAATTGGTAATATTTCCTGTTCTGTTGCAGGGGCAGGAACATACCAGCCCTCGCCGGATTTAACAGAGAACGACAGTCCTACCAATTCGCAATTATTGGCATCGGTGCCCGTTGTTTCGGTATCAAAGCAGAAGCTTTTTTGTTGTTTTAGCAGGGCGATGAGTTCCGCGCGTTTTTCTTTGGTATCCGCCAGGTGATACGTGTGCGGCGTATTGTTGATATTCTTTCCTGCCGGTTCAAATTCCGGCTCTTTAATGTCCTGAACGTCTACTGTTAATGTGGTGCGGCCTTCGGCTATCGGCGCGCCAAACATGTCTATCTGCGTACCTGCTGATACAGCCTTTATCTCGGTAATGCTAAAATCATCACCAAAAACACGGCGACCTAATGTTCTAAACTCCAGTTCGGCAAATAGCGGTTCAAGCAGTTCTTTGCTTGGCGCGCAAATTTCTAAACCTTCCTCATCCAGCTCAACCGGAACATTCAATAATATCGTGGCCAGTTTTTTGGATAACAGACCCTGTTCTTTATAAGCCTCAACGTTTTCTTTCAGCTTGCCTTTCAGTTCGTGGCTATTAGCAAAAATGCCCTCCATGGAACCGTATTGTTTAATAAGCGTTTTAGCCGTCTTTTCTCCTACGCCGGGTATGCCGGGGATTCCATCCACCGCATCACCCCAAAGACCGAGGATATCTATTACCTGGTCAACACGTTCTATCTCCCATTTGGCCAGGATTTCTTTTACACCCAATATCTCCATCTCATTCCCCTGTCTGCCTGGTTTGTAAATGAATATATTGTCGGATACCAGCTGACCGAAATCCTTATCAGGTGTCATGCAATATACCTGGTAGCCCTTTTGCTCGGCTTTTTTGGCAAGGGTGCCTATAATGTCATCGGCCTCGTAGCCATCTGATGTAATAACAGGGATGTTAAAGCCTAAAATCAATTTAAATATATACGGCAGCGCTTTTGAAAGATCCTCGGGCATGGCCTCGCGGTGTGCTTTGTAGGCGGCAAAATCAGTGTGGCGTTCGGTGGGTGCTTCGGTATCAAAAACCACGGCCATGTGGGTGGGGTTCTCCTTTTTTAATACATCCAGCAAAGTATTGGTAAACCCAAGTACCGCCGAGGTATTTAAACCGCCCGAAGTAAAACGCGGCGCTTTACTCAAAGCAAAATGCGCCCGGTAAATAAGCGCCATACCATCCAGTAGAAATAACTTTTTCATATATATGATTGCACCGATGTATTATGATTTCACAGATTTGATTTGTGATTTCTCTGATTAAGACCGATGTGATTCAAAAATACAATTAATGTTGACGGATTGGTAAAATCAGTGAAATCAAATGGCACGGTTAAAATCACTTAAATAAAGGCACGGGGCATAGTTACCCCCAAAACCGATGTGTTTTGATCTGTCCCGAAGTATAGCCTTGCAGTTGGAGTAGTTTGCGCAGGTTAGATACCATGCTATTATTACCGTTAATGTAAAAAATAACGTCGTTAACTGCGTGTTGTTGTTTTAATATCCACTCCATCAAGCTGTGATGGCCGTGCTCATCTTTGCGTAGCACGGTGTCAATAGGCGATTTGAAGTATTCTGCAAACTCCCGGCGATGTTCTTCATTGTTCATTACAAGGGCGGCGGCAAATTTGGTTTTAGGCACAATTATCTGTTGAAGTGCAAGCAAATGCCCAATGCTACTCTCATCGCCCAAAGCTATCACTGCTTTTTTCGTAACAGCCCCTTGCTTGGTGCTTGCGGCGTCGAAATAATTTACTGTATCGCCAGTTTTGAGGTTGTGTGCCCAGTTGCTGCCGGCACCATTGTGTGCTGCATTAATAAACAAGGTACAAGTGCAGGTGTCGGCATCCCAGCAGGCGGGGGTGTAATCGCGATAGGTTAAAGTGTCAACTTTAAATTTAATATATGGCACTTCGGCCCATTTATGCATATTAAGCCGGGGCAAATGCATGTCTATTTCTACAATAGCTTCATGTGTCCAAAATCTTACATCCAGCACGCGACCTGCCGCTAACCGTTTTGTTTCAAGTAGCTTTCCGGCGGCCTTTTTTATTTTATCAATGGTAGTTGTTTCCATGTTAATACTTATTTTAACACAAAGAAACATGGTTTTTAAATGCGATAAATTAGCAGTATTGCGACAATGATTGGACTATTTAAGGTATTTGCTGCGAAACTCAAGCGGGCTTACGCCTTCGTTACTTTTAAAGATTCGTGAAAAATAGGTGTGATCCTGATAGCCCAGAGTATGGGCAATTTGCTTAACGTTTTGTGTACTGTAAAATAAAAGGCGCTTAGCTTCAAGCATTACCTCGTTCATGATTAGCTTACTCACCGAGAAACCTGTTACTTTTTTAAGTACTTCGTTTAAATAAC
This sequence comes from uncultured Mucilaginibacter sp., assembly GCA_965650195.1. GTDB lineage: Bacteria > Bacteroidota > Bacteroidia > Sphingobacteriales > Sphingobacteriaceae > Mucilaginibacter. The sequence goes on from CBFGNU010000233.1 coordinate 4,014, forward strand.
CCTCTGTTACATTCATCAGCCCGGCATAAAACGAAGGGTTTTTATGAGCAATCAGGTTTTGGGCTACCAAAGCTTTAAATTGCCGTGCCAATTGCGTCGCCCTTCGTGCCTTTGCTTCTTTATCATCACCCTTACAATAATAGCCCGCAATTAAACCTGCATAAGCTTGCATCAATGCGTATACTATCTGTAATTGAAAAGCGTCATCAACACGTTCTTTAAATTTGTCGTTAAGCAAATTCATTAACTGATTTGCCTGCTCAAACTGTTGTTTAGTAAGGCTTACAGGTTGTTGCAGCAATAACCTGCCTTCAAATACATCTCTGTATTCGGCTGGTATCAAGGCTGTATCTACGGCCAGATACCAGCCGCGCGCGTCCTTATTGCTGATACGATGGTGTACCTGCCCTGGTAAAATGTAATAAATACAATACCCGTTAAAATGCAACTCATTAAAATCGATCATCAGTGATGCCGAGCCGCTATCCAGCAAAAAAAATAAATAATGATCGTCGCGATGCGCACCCAATGGCTCCATTTCCTTTGGCTCATCATTTAAGTTAAAGTGCCGCATTTCAAGGCCATTGTCCGCTCTGTGCTTAAGATGATGTAAAGGAATGCTCTTATCAGCCATTACTATTTAATTTATTTAAATGAACATCCTGGCACGTGATCATTCACCATACCGGTAGCCTGCATGTGAGCGTAGCAAATAGTTGTGCCGAAAAACTTGAAACCGCGCTTTTTCATGTCTTTGCTGATGGCATCGGATATGGGTGTACTGGCAGGAGTTGATCCATTGGTATTGTTAATGGATTTGCCATCGGGCATAAAGCTGTACAGGTATTTATCAAAGGAGCCAAACTCTTTCTGAACTTCGATAAACAGTTTGGCGTTGCTTATGGCAGCTAATATTTTTAGGCGATTGCGAATAATGCCCGCGTCCTGCATCAGACGTTCTACATCTTCGTCTGTAAAAGCGGCTACCTTTTCCAAGTCAAAATCAGCAAAGGCTTTGCGGTAATTATCGCGGCGGCGTAATATGGTGATCCAGCTTAAGCCGGCCTGGGCTGATTCCAGTATCAAAAATTCAAACAATATTTTATCATCATGAACTTCCTTGCCCCACTCCTCATCGTGGTATTTCATGTATAAGGGGTCGGTGCCGCACCAGGCGCATCTTTTTAGTGTTGAGGTTTCCATATCGGTAAATAAAAATTAAATATAGCAAACAGATTTTAAATGCCAATATTTTTAGTAAAATCTACAAATAGGTTCGATTAAAAATAAAACTCGATGAAAACGGAGGTAGAATAATGCTATTATAGATTGAATCAATTTATTATTACATTTACAATAGATTTTGTTTATATGACGATAGTGCAATTAGAATACATAGTAGCGGTTGATACTTACCGCAGTTTTGTAGTAGCTGCCGAAAAGTGTTTTGTAACCCAACCCACGCTAAGCATGCAGGTGCAAAAGTTAGAAGACACATTAGGTGTAAAACTTTTCGACCGTAGCAAGCAGCCCGTAACCCCAACTGAGATAGGCGTTGATATCATTCAGCAGGCAAGGGTGTTATTGGGGGAAAGTGAGAAGATAAAAGAGATCATATCCGACAGGCAGCGCGAGCTTTCCGGTGAATTGAAAGTGGGTATCATTCCGACCATATCGCCTTATGTATTGCCTAAAGTAATAAAAGGCTTTATTGAAAGATACCCGCAGGTAAAACTGGTAGTATGGGAACAAACCACCGAGCAGATCATTCAGCAGTTGAAATTAGGCACGCTGGATTGCGGGATACTGTCTACCCCTTTACGGGAGAGCGCATTAAAGGAGATCCCGGTTTTTTACGAGAATTTTGTGGCTTACGCCTCAAAGAATAGCAAACTCTCAAAAAAGAAAAACATAACGCCTGATGATATTGACATGGAGGAGATCTGGGTATTGAACGAGGGGCATTGCATGCGCGAGCAGGTGCTTAATATTTGTCAGCGACGGAAATCAACGCAAGGCTTTCAGCATTTTGAATACAATACTGGTAGCGTTGAAACATTAAAGCGGATGGTGGAACAAAACAATGGCGCTACTATATTACCTGAACTGGCCCTGGCCGATATGAGCGAAAAGCAAATGGAGAAAGTGCGGTACTTTAAATCGCCTGAACCTGCGCGGGAGGTGAGCATTGTTATTCAGAAGAATTTTTTGAAGCGCCGTATGATTGAAGCGCTCAAGAATGAGATACTGGAACTGGTACCTAAGCGAATGCGGACAAAAAAGAAAAAGGAAGTGATGGATATATAAAACCTAAACGTCATGACGAATCCGTTTCGTCATGGCGCTTAGGTTTATGCTCGGCAACTACATGTCCATATCCATAATCATCTTTCGCGGCCTACCCAATTTTAACATACTTGGATTAACGCGTAGATAAACCTGAATTGCCACCGGGGCTGATCCATAAATATATTTAACTGGCCCGGGCGAAATGTTTAAAGTACCCTGCACCCCGGCAGTTATGTTGGTTTGCTTAAACGCTCCTAAGATATAATTGGTCCCTAAAGTTATAGCGTTGATATTTAGCTTTGGGTTGGTTGGCAAAGCACTCTCAAGGTCGAGCGCCTCGGCATCCTTTTGTACAAATTCATATCTTCCGTACAGTGCCGTTTTGCTCCATTG
>CBFGNU010000234.1:0-6647 GCA_965650195.1 uncultured Mucilaginibacter sp.
TTAAACAACGCGTACTTTAAAGTTAAATATGCTACCAACACATTTGCTTTAGGTGCTGATTTGCACTCGTTTGCCTTGAACAAGGATATGAAGAAAGCTGATGGCAGCGTAATAGGTAAAAACCTTGGTAAAGAGGTTGACCTGCAGCTGAGCTATACCATGAACAAGTTTACCAACATAGAGTTGGGCTACTCAGTAATGAAAGCTACAGACAGCATGCCGTTTGCCAAAGCACAAGCTACTACTGATGTTGCCGCTGCTACTTACAACAAGACAGCTACATGGGGATACCTTATGATAAGGTTTACTCCTGACTTTCTTTACACTAAACCAGTAGCAATCAGATAATCACAAATACATTAAAACGAAGAAATCATGACTCAAAATATAAATAAAAGATCAAAATTGTTTTTAGCCTGTGTACTGCTAACCATGTTATTTGGTATTGCAAATGGCGCTAATCCACCTAAACGTACCATCAAACTGGGGTTTATTCCACTTACAGACTGCGCTCCGCTCGTGATCGCAAAAGAAATGGGCTTTTTCACTAAATATGGTGTTGATGTTCAGATCACCAAAGAAGCATCGTGGGCAGTTGTACGCGACAAAATACTAAACGGCGAATTAGACGGAGCACATTGCCTGTTCTCTATGCCTTTTTCAGTATACACGGGCATAGGCGGTAAAGCCGGTTCGGAAATGAAGGTTGCCATGATATTGAGCAGCAATGGCCAGGCAATTACTCTATCAAAAGACTTCTGTGGAAGCGTTGGTTACAAAGACCTTAAGAGCGTTGCGGGTGCTGTAAAACAGTTGAAAACAAAAAAAGAAGTAACCTTCGCCATGACGTTTCCCGGTGGTACGCACGATATATGGTTGCGTAACTGGTTAGCTGCAGCAGGTGTAAATTCAAAATCTGTAGGTATTATCACCATCCCTCCGCCGCAAATGGTTGCCAACATGAAGGTTGACAACATGGAAGGCTTTTGTGTAGGCGAGCCATGGAACGGTGTTGCCGCAACACAAAATATTGGCTTTACTCACATAGCCAGCCAGGATATATGGAAAGATCATCCAGAAAAAGCATTGGTAGTTAATAAAGCTTTCGCTGATACCGATAAAGAAGATCTGAAAAACGTAATGAAAGCTATCATCGAGGCCTGCAAATGGTTAGATGTAATGAGCAACCGTAAAAAAGCAGCTTTGATCCTGAGCAGACCTAACTATGTTAACGCGGCTGTTCAGGTTATTGAAGCAAGGCTGATGGGATCAACCGATCTGGGTTGCGACCTGGGTGTGCAAAAATACAAAGACGATTATATGTTGTTCTACAAAAATGGCCAGGTGAATACGCCAAAAATATCATACGGTATCTGGTTCATGGCACAATATGTACGTTTCGGTATGTTGGATAGTGCTCCTAATTACAAAGCCATCGCACAAAAATTGATCATGAGCGATCTGTATGAAGAGGTTGCCAAAAGCATGAATGTGCCAATTGCCGATGACATGAAACCGTTTAAAACAAACCTGGAAACGATCACTTTCGATCCGAACAACCCGGCCGCTTATATAGCCGGAGCAAAAAAATAAATTCTATCGGCAGGCTGTAATTGCAGCCTGCCGGTTATTCATCTTTTAAAAAGAGAAAAATGAAAAAGATATTTTCAGTGCAGTCATTAATTTCCTTCGGGTACTTCTGTGCAGGCATGTTCATATTGGGCGGTATCTGGGCAGGTATATCAAAATTGACCAGCAACGAAATACCAAGCCCGCAAGATACCTGGGTGGTTTTTAAAGAAGTGATGCAGCAACCATTTCAGGATGATCCCGATTACAAGGGCATCGGCACAAAACTATTTAGCTCATTAGGCAGGGTAGGTATAGGATTCGGGTTAGGCAGTTTATTGGCAATTCCGTTAGGTATGCTTATGGGAAGCAGTACAATAGCAATGCGCATGGTTAACCCTATTGTACAAATATTGCGCCCGGTATCGCCTTTAGCATGGTTCCCTTTAGGTTTGGCCATTTTTCAGGATTCGCCTAAGGCAAGCATTTTTATGATATTCATCTGTTCATTGTGGCCGACGTTAATAAACGCAGCTGTAGGTGCTGCAAGTGTTCCGCAGGATCATAAGAACGTAAGCCGTGCATTTGGTTTTTCAACCTGGAAATACCTAACCAAGATATTGGTTCCCTATAGTCTTCCTCACGTAATAACCGGCCTTCGCCTTTCAATCGGTGTAGCCTGGATGGTTATTGTTGCAGGCGAAATGCTTTCGGGCGGAATGGGCCTTGGCTACTTTGTTTGGGAAGAAGGTTTTAACGGCGGTAACGTAGCAAAAATATTAGTGGCCATTATAATTATTGGCATTGTAGGTTCATTACTGGATAAATGTTTTACATGGTTGCAACAACGTTTTTCGTACGCGGCTTAACCTTTAAATTATTTCATCATGACAGATAGATCAGTTATAACAGTGGATAAAGATATTGAAGACGTAGCAGAGGCGCTGTTAAAGCAAGCTGCTGCAGAAACAAGCATAGAAGTTAACAATGTTACAGTAAGCTTTAAAACCCCTAAGGGTGTTTATACAGCTGTTAAGGACATTAATTTAACCGTGCAAAAAGGCGAGATAATTTCGCTTATAGGTCACTCAGGTTGTGGTAAATCAACCCTGATGGGTACCATCAGCGGCATGGTTAAAGCCACCAGCGGCGAAGTTTATGCAAACGGCGCTAAAGTGACCGCTCCAGGCCCGGATAGAGGGATAGTTTTTCAAAACTACTCGCTGCTGCCCTGGATGAGCGTTTACAAGAATATTATGGTAGCTGTTGATTCGGCCCTGCCAAACTTAAATAGCGACGAGAAACGCGCCCTTGTTGAATCTAACCTTAAAATGGTTCACTTGTGGGAGCATAAGGATAAACTGCCGGGCCATTTATCAGGCGGTATGAAACAGAGGGTGGCAATTGCACGCGCTTTTTCTATCAACCCTAAAATTTTATTGTTGGATGAGCCTTTCGGCGCTTTAGATGCATTGACCAAAAGCTCCATGCATATTGAATTGCTGAAACTTTGGAACCTTGATAACCGAGAAAAGACCATTGTAATGGTTACGCATGATATTGAAGAAGCTATCTTCTTATCAGACAGAGTAGTGGTAATGAACAATGGCCCGGCAGCAACTATAAAAGAGATAGTTGATATCCCGTTGGGCCGCCCCCGTAATAAAAAAGATATTGTACACGACCCTAAGTATATGGAGATACATGACAGGTTGTTGAATTTACTAATAGAAAAATTCTCCATCAACGACGAGCACTAACATCAAATACTATACTAAAAACAATAAAAGCATGACTACAATAGCAAATCAATTAAGCAAGATCAGGATCTTCAGTTTTAGCGGGGTGCAAATGCGCACTTTCCACATAACCTGGTTAATGTTTTTTGTGTGTTTCTTCGGATGGTTTGGTTTGGCACCTTTAATGCCTACAATCCGTGCCGAACTTGGCCTTACCAAAGCACAGGTGGGTAACATCATCATTGCATCGGTAACAGCAACCATTATAGCGCGCCTTTTAATAGGCAAACTATGTGATACCTGGGGCCCGCGCAAAACCGCTGTAAGGTTATTGATTATTGGAGCCGTGCCGGTATTTTTGGTTGGTTTAGCGCATAGCTATACCACTTTCTTAATGTTCCGCTTAGCTATTGGCGTTATAGGCGCATCATTTGTTGTAACACAATTCCATACATCAATGATGTTTGCACCCAACATTAAAGGAACGGCTAACGCCATTACCGGTGGCTGGGGCAATTTAGGTGGTGGTGTAACCAATATGGTAATGCCACTTATATTTGCCGCAATTGTAGGCTTTGGCTACTCGCCTGCACAAGCATGGCGCTATGCTATGATAGTGCCGGGAGTAATGATGCTGGTTATGGCGTTTGTTTATCATCGTTATACCAAAGACACACCTAACGGTAATTACGACGAGATAGGCTACAAACAAAAGGTTACAAAAACAGATTGGAGCGTACTTGCCGATTGGCGCGTTTGGGCCTTAATGCTGGCTTATGCTATGTGCTTTGGCATGGAACTTACATTTGATAACGTAGCGGCCTTGCATTTTGTAGACACCTTCCATCTTAATCAAAGTTCGGCAGGTTTTTGGGCAGGCATATTCGGTTTCATGAATATTTTCGCCCGTGCCTTGGGTGGCATAGCGTCTGATAAAGTAGGCAAGAAATTTGGTATGCGCGGAAAAGGTTTGTTGCTTGCAGCCATGCTGCTATTGGAAGGCTGCGGATTATTGATCTTCGCGCAAGCAGGTTCGCTGGCTATGGCCATTGTTTCTATGCTTACGTTCGCTATGTTCCTCAAAATGTCAAATGGTGCAACTTACGGTATCGTTCCTTTTGTAAATACTAAAAATGTAGGTCTGGTAAGCGGTATTGTTGGTGCCGGCGGTAACGTTGGTGGTATGATGTTTGGCTTCCTGTTCAAATCAGAAACCATTACTTACGTACAGGCATTTACTTATATAGGTTATATTGTAATTGTAATATCTGTTATCATATTAATAACCCGCTTTCAAAAACAAACAAATGCTGATGTTGAGTTAAACAGCAACATGGCGGGCAGCGCTGCATAATATATATCCTTTAACATCACTCATGACGAGAAAGAACACCGAAAGTTTTACTTCTACCTGCTGCTATTGCGGAGTGGGCTGTGGTGTGCTTGTTAATAAGGAAAAAAACGGCACTATTACGGTTGAAGGCGATAAGGCACACCCGGTAAACAAGGGTATGCTTTGCAGCAAGGGGATAAACCTGCACCATACAGTTAACGACAAAAGCGACAGGCTGCTTTATCCGCAGATGCGGTATAATAAAAGCATGCCGATGCAACGTGTAAGCTGGGACGATGCGCTTGACCGTGCAGCTGCAGTTTTTAAAACTTTTATTGATAAATACGGGCCCGATTCAGTTGCGATTTACGCTTCGGGACAGTGCCTTACCGAAGAATATTATGTGCTGAATAAGCTGATGAAGGGTTTCATCGGCAGCAATAATATTGATACCAATTCGCGCTTGTGTATGAGCAGCGCGGTTGTTGGCTATAAAAAAGCCCTGGGCGAAGACAGCGTTCCGGTTTGTTATGATGATATTGAACTGGCCGACTGTTTTTATGTTACAGGAGCCAACCCTGCATGGTGCCATCCTATTTTATGGCGACGAGTTGAGGCACATAAAGCAGCCAATCCGCATATAAAAATTATTGTTGTTGATCCACGGGTTACAGATAGCGCAAGTATTGCTGATTTGCATCTACAGATCAACCCCGGAACGGACATAACGCTTAACCACGCTATCGGTCGTGTATTGATAGAGAATGGTGACATAGATGTTGATTTTATTACCAATCATGCCGAAGGGTTTGAAGCTTACAGCGAATTGGTATTTAGCAAAACGGTACATGAGTCGGCATTAATTTGCGGAGTTAGCGAAACCGATATACGCTTAGCTGCAAAATATATAGGCAACGCACGTGGCTACATTTCTATGTGGACAATGGGCCTTAACCAAAGTGCCATTGGTGTAAACAAAAATTTAAGCCTCATTAATCTAAATTTGATTACGGGGCATATAGGCAAGCCCGGTTCAGGGCCTATGTCATTAACCGGGCAACCCAATGCTATGGGGGGGCGTGAGGTTGGTGGTTTATCAAACTTACTACCTGCGCATCGTGATATGGCCAATCCGGCTCATCGCGAAGAGCTACAAAAGTTTTGGGGAGGGGCGACAATTAATCCGCAACCCGGACTGTCCGCTACAGAAATGTTTGAGGCGCTGAATGATGGACGGCTTAAAGCCATCTGGATATTGTGCACCAACCCTATGACCAGCTTACCCAATGTACGTTTGGCAGAGGAGGCGCTTAAGAAAGCCAAATTTGTGGTGGTACAGGAAGTAACCAACAGGTCTGAAAGCCTGGCTTATGCCGATGTGATATTGCCGGCTGCTGCCTGGGCTGAAAAGGAAGGTACCATGACCAACTCTGAGCGACGCATAAGCTATTTGAATAAAGTAATTGACGCACCGGGAGAAGCATTACCTGATGCTGAGATCATTTGTCGCTTTGCGCAAAAAATGGGATATAAAGGCTTTGATTTTAAAGATTCGGCGGCTATTTACGCTGAACATGCGAAGCTGACGGAGAAAACTAATATTGATATAAGCGGTCTTAGTTACGCCATACTAAAAGAGCGAAAAACCGTGCAATGGCCTTATAAAAAGAAAAGTCCGCTGCATGGTACACCGCGTTTATTTACCGACAAGAAATTCTATACGCCATCAACCAGGGCCATTATCAATGCGGTACCCGATACACTGACAAGCGAAATGCCTGATGCGCGTTTCCCTTTTGTGTTAACCACAGGCCGCATCCGCGATCAGTGGCATACCATGAGCAAAACGGGTAAGGTTAATAAGCTTAATCAGCATTATCCGCAGTCGTTTTTAGAGATCCATCCGATGGATGCCGGGAAACTGAAAATTAGTGAGGGTGATGTGCCAGGCATTCGTCGAGGATGCTCAGCGCCTGTTCGTACGCGCCGATTCGCTGATAGACCAT
>CBFGNU010000235.1:0-6643 GCA_965650195.1 uncultured Mucilaginibacter sp.
AAGTAACAATAAAACAACGCCCTGACCCCAGCGATACCACCAGTGTGATATTGGATGTAAACATTGACAGGAAAAAGAAGGTAATGATCCACAAAGTTACTTTTGAGGGCAACAAAGAGTTTTCAAAAGGTAGACTTAAAAAGTTTTTAAGTAAAACACGCGAACGCAGATTCTATAATATATTCGGCTCAAAAAAGTTTAAGCAGGATAAATACCAGGAAGATAAAGAGAACCTGATAGCTAAAATGCAGGAAAAAGGTTACAGGGATGCTGCCATTTTAAGCGACACGGTAACCAAACACGATGACCGTACGGTTGACGTGAATATAAAAATATTTGAGGGGCGTAAATACTATTTTGGCAACATAAAATGGTCTGGTAACGCACGGTATCCTAATGATATACTATCACGCGTACTCCGTATTGAAAAGGGCAATGTATTCAGCGAAGAACTGCTTAATAAAAGGTTAAGCGGCGGTGGCCCAAGCGGCGATGATGTCTCATCATTATATATGAATGATGGTTATCTTACATTTAACTCTGACCCGGTACAAACCAGGTTATATAACGACACAATTGACCTGGATATAAGAATTTACGAAGGCCCTCAATACACCATCAATCGTGTTACTATAAAAGGTAACGATGTAACCAACGATAAGGTTATACGCCGCGAATTGCAAACTATTCCGGGACAGAAATTTAACAAAGCATTGTTGATTGAAAGTACCAGGATAATTGGGCAATTGGGCAACTTTGATGATACTAAAACTGATCCTCGTCCGGAAAATCTAAATCCGGCAGATGGTACGGTTGACCTGCTTTATAACGTGGTTGAAAAACCATCGGATCAGGTTGAGCTTTCAGGCGGTTTTGGTGGTGGCCAGTTGGTGGGTACTTTAGGTTTAACTTTTAACAACTTTGCATTAAGAAACATTTTTAATCTTAAAGCTTACAGGCCTTTGCCAAAAGGTGATGGCCAGAAGTTAAGCATACGCGGTCAATCAAGCGGCAGAATTTATCAAAACTTCTCGTTCACTTTTTCTGAGCCGTGGCTTGGTGGTAAAAAACCAATCTATTTTGCCCTAACAGCGTATACGCAGTTGAGTTCAACAGGACAATATTACGCCAAGGACAACCCCAACTATAATTACCTTAGAATAAATGGCGTGGGCGTTACTTTGGGTAAACGTTTAAAATGGCCTGATAACCATTTCCAACTTAACTACTCATTAAACCTTGACCATTATTTCCTTGATAATTACAATGGTTACCTGTTTTCTAACGGTACGTCTTATAACATTAAACTTACGCAGGATCTGATACGTTCATCGCTTGATGCACCTATATATCCAACAACAGGTTCAAATATTAAGTTCACTATTCAGGCAACACCGCCATATTCGTTATTTAACAAGGTTAACTACAATATAGCTACGCCGGCACAGAGATATCATTTTGTTGAGTACTACAAATTTAAATTTGATGCGCAGTGGTTTACCAAACTTACCGGTAAATTGGTATTGATGTCGCAAATACGGTCAGGCTTCCTGGGTATGTATAATGCAAAGGTTGGCCCATCGCCATTTGAACGCTTTAAATTAGGTGGCGATGGTATGCAGAGCTATCAGTTTTTACAAGGTAGTGAGATCATAGGTTTAAGAGGTTATACAAACTTCTCTATAGTACCGTTGGGTAGTAATTACACAGCCTCTAATAACCCGGGCAGTACTATTTATAACAAATTTACTATGGAGGTGCGGCACCCTGTTATTGCCAGCCCATCAGCAACCATATTTATGCTGGCATTTGCCGAGGGTGGTAATACCTGGAACTCTTTTTCGCAATACAATCCGTTTAATGTAAGACGTTCTGTAGGGTTGGGAACGCGGATATTTTTGCCTATTTTTGGTTTACTGGGTCTTGATTACGGTTACGGCTTTGATGCCATACCGGGGCAGCCTCAAGCCAACAAGGGTCAGTTCAGCTTTTCAATATCACAAAGTTTAAGTGGTGGATTTAATTAATTGGAAAAAAATGAAGAGGAAGATAATTTTAGTAGTCGCATTAACGTTCCTATCGGTAACAGCAGCATTAGCACAGCGTTTTGCATATGTTGATTCGGAGTATATATTAAAGCATATACCCGATTATATTTCGGCACAAAAGCAATTAGGAGCATTATCTGATCAATGGCAAAAAGAGGTTGACGCCCGTTTTCAGGAAATAGACCGCTTATTTAAAGCCTACCAGGCAGACCAGCCCTTAATGACGGCCGAAGTAAAGAAAAGACGTGAAGAGGAAATTGTAGCTAAAGAAAAGGAAGCAAAAGATTTTCAGAGACAAAAATTTGGCCCGGAAGGTGAGCTTTCGCAGCGTAGCAATTCTGTTATTAAACCAATACAGGATAAAGTTGCAAAAGCAGTACAAGCCATGGCCGAAAATGAAAACCTGGACATGGTATTAGATAAAAACAGCGAAGTGATAATGTTATACGCTAATCCGCGTTATAACAAAAGCGACGAAGTGATTACCCGTTTAGGTTTAAAGCCTGGGGTACTTGCTAAATAAATTTATTATATATATAATCGCACTATTAATTAAACACGAGACAAAGAACAATGAAAAAAGTATTTAAAGTTGCCTTAGTTGCAGTATGCATGATGTTAGCGGGCAACTTTGCCAAGGCACAAGCTAAAGTAGGTTACATAGCACAAGAAGAGGTTATATCCGCGCTTCCTGAGACAAAAACCGTTCAAAAACAACTTGAAGAATATTCTAAAGGTTGGTCAGATCAATTAACGAACCTGAACAATGCCTATCAAAAAGCCATAAAAGATTATGGAGATCAGGAAAAAACAATGACTGATCCAGTCAAAGCGTCTAAAGTTGCCGAAATACAGGATATGCAAAAAAGACTTCAAGAGCAAGACCAACTGGCACGTCAGCAGGTTGAAGCAAAAAGCAGTGAATTGTCAAAACCTCTTTTTGAAAAAGTTAGAGCTGCAATTACCGCTGTAGCAAAAGAAAAAGGTTATGGGTATGTTATCAATACAAGCTCAGCAGACCAGGTATTGCTCGTTGCTCCCGATGGCGACAATTTATTGGCTGCAGTAAAACTTAAATTAGGTTTAAAATAATTCATCTCAATAAGAGTCATAAAGCGTCCTGATTTATCAGGACGCTTTTTTTATTTTCGTACTTTTGATTTATCAATGAGTAAACATCCTATAGGTATTTTTGATTCGGGTATTGGCGGGCTCACGGTTTTTAGATCAATAGCCGCGGCCTTGCCTGATTATGATTATATCTACCTGGGCGATAACAGCCGTGCGCCTTATGGCAACCGCTCATTCAATACCATTCATCAATATACCTGGGAGTGCGTGCAATGGCTGTTTGCACAGGGCTGTCCGCTTATTATACTGGCTTGTAACACGGCCTCAGCAAAAGCCTTACGAACCATCCAACAGAAAGATATGAAGGGCCTTGACCTGGCTAAAAGGGTATTAGGGGTTATACGCCCGACGGCAGAGGTGGTGGGCAATTATTCAAAAACGGGCGAGATAGGGGTGTTGGGTACAAACGGTACTGTACAATCCGAATCTTATCTGTTAGAAATAGAAAAATTCTTTCCTGACTTAAAAGTATATCAGCAAGCATGTCCGCTGTGGGTGCCCTTAATTGAAAGCGGAGAATATGAAAAACCGGGGGCTGATTATTTTGTAAAGGAATACCTTGATGGAATAATGGCAAAATCAGACAGCATTGATACTTTACTGCTGGCGTGTACGCACTATCCCCTTATTCAGGATAAAATAAAGGCCTATCTGCCTAAAAATGTACAGGTAGTGGCACAGGGTGATATTGTTGCCAATAGTTTAGTTGAGTACTTGCACCGCCATCCCGAAATGGAAAAAAACCTGAGCAATGGCCAAACCAAATTGTTCTACACCACAGATGATACCGGCGAGTTTGACCGCCATGCTTCGCGGTTCTTTTCAGCGCCTGTAACATCGTCGCATGTTTCCGTCAGTCAGCTGTCGTGTAAATAGCAGGTTAATAAACACTACCAATTTAGTCAACTATATTTAGGTAAGCTGCCTTATTTTACTTAGCATTTATTAAGTTTGCACCCAAAGCAAATTACAGGTTGAATTTTTACCTAACATATATTTTAGTTGCGGCGGGCTTATTTGCATTTTCTGCAGTATTTGCACTGTTTGCTGTATATGCCGAGCGTAAAGTTTCTGCCTTTATACAAGACAGGCTTGGGCCTACAGAAGTAGGCAAGTTTGGCCTGTTGCAAACGGTGGCTGATATTCTGAAGCTGCTGCAGAAAGAAATGATAGTGCCCTCAGCAGCTGATAAGGCGCTGTTTGTTGCAGCTCCTGCTATAATATTTATAGCGGTTTACCTGGGCTTCGCTGCGCTGCCATGGGCGCCGGGACTTGTTCCATCCAAAATAAATCTCGGTCTTTATTATATTTTCGCCATTATATCTGTGGAGACCCTGGGCATTTTAATGGCAGGTTGGGGTTCAAACAACAAATACTCCATATTAGGTGCCATGAGATCGGCAGCGCAGATCATATCATATGAAATACCTGCCGGATTTGCATTAATATCGGTGGTAATGATAGCGCAAACGCTTAACCTGCAGGATATAGCCATGCAGCAGGGTACATTATCTACAGAAGGTGTTAAATTTTTAGGCTTTTTGGATGTATCACATACAGGTGGCATTTTAGCGTGGAATATTTTCAGGGCACCCCATCTCATTATTGCGTTCGTCATCTATTTTATAGCATCGTTGGCAGAGAGTAACCGTGCGCCGTTTGATATCCCCGAAGCGGAATCAGAATTGGTATCAGGCTTTCACACAGAATATACAGGCTTACGTTTTGGTTTGGTATTTTTAGCCGAGTATTCCATGATGTTTCTTGTATCAATGGTTGCGGTGGTATTATTTTTGGGCGCGTGGAATACGCCGCTGCCAAATATTGGCGCAGTGCATTTGGCAGATTGGACGACTGGCATTGCGTGGGGAATATTTTGGATAGCAGTAAAAACTTTAATATTGGTAGGAGCGCAGATGTGGATCCGCTGGACCATACCGCGTTTGCGGGTGGATCAGTTGATGAACCTGTGCTGGAAAGTGCTTACACCGCTTGCTTTTGCCTGTATGCTGGCATCGGGAGTCTGGAGGCTGTGGTTAATGTAGTTTGATTTCGGATATCGGATGTTCGATGTCGGATTTAATATTTTGGTAATGAAGTAATCGGTGAAATCACAGTGCAAATCAGTGAAATCACAATAAATAAATGATAAGCAAAGCACTAAACGGATTTAAAACTACATGGAAGGGAATGTCTCTTACCATCAGCCACCTTTTTGCCTCAAACGCGAAGCGGAAGGTGATCCCGGTTAGCAACGATAATTATTTCAAACAGCTGGAGGGCACCAACACCATTCAATATCCGATGCAGGCGCTTGCAAGTCCCGAAGTGGGCCGCTATCAACTGGATGTAGAGATAGATGACTGTATTGTGTGCGACCTTTGCGCTAAAATTTGTCCGGTTGATTGTATAACCATTGAGCAGGTAAAAGCTACCGAACTGATTGGGCATACATCAGATGGATCTCCAAAACGTATTTACGCCGCCCAGTTTGATATAGACATGGCCAAGTGCATGTATTGTGGCTTGTGTACTATAGTTTGCCCAACAGAGTGTATTATAATGACCGATCAGTACGACAAGAGCGTATTTGAATTGAAGGACCTTAACTACGAGTTCGCTAACATGTCGCCTGAGGAGATCGCCGAGAAAAAGACTTTGCTTGAAAACCAACTGGCAGAGAAGCAAGCTGCTAAACTGGCTGCCATGAATAAACAGGAGGGCGGCGCATGAGTTTAGCCCAGGTGCTTTTTTATGCGATGGCCTTTATTGCGGTGGCATCGGCTTTATACGTGGCTGCTACCAAAAATTTAGTACGGGGCATATTTATGTTCTTTGTAACGCTTTTCGCACTTGCGGGCTTATATATTTTGGCTTTGGCCGATTTTGTGGCTGTTACCCAGATAGTAATTTATGTAGGCGGTATTTTAGTGCTGATATTGTTCGCGTTCATGCTTTCAGGTAAAGAAACTTTGAACAACCTTGGCGAGCAAAAAGATAAACTGATAAACAGCGGCAAAATACCGGGTATAATACTGGCTGTTTTGTTCTTTGTAGTAATGGTAGTTATGATATTAAAAATAGATGCGGATAACCTGGGTTGGATAAAACAGGCGGTAGCTACCAATAATGTTATTAAACCAACAGATAACGGTATCAACAACATTGGTATCAATTTAATGACCACCTATTTGCTGCCCTTTGAGGCTATATCTATTTTACTGATGATGGCCCTGATAGGCGCGGCACATATATCAAGAAAGGGGTCCGACGCATGATATCATTAAACGATTTCCTGATAGTTGGCGCTGCGTTGTTTTGCATAGGGCTGTACATGCTGCTTACCAAGCGCAACGCTATTCAATTATTGATAGGTATCGAGCTGATGCTTAACGCGGGTATTTTAAACCTGGTAGCATTTGGCAAGTTTGATAAGCTCAACAACGGCGGACAGATCTTCGCAT
>CBFGNU010000236.1:0-6621 GCA_965650195.1 uncultured Mucilaginibacter sp.
TAACGGAAGTTAATGTTGTTGCAGAGAAGCCAATAGTTGAACAAAAGATTGATCGGTTGGTGTTCAATGTTGGCAACAGCGTATTTAATCGTGGATTTAGCGCGCTCGAGGTGCTGAATCAAGCCCCGCGAGTAGAAGTATCGCCCGAAGGGCAATTAACGTTGATTGGCAAAAGTACCCTTGCTGTAATGATTGACGGCCGCATTATATCCGGCGATGCTGTAAAAGATCGTTTGGCGGCTATTCGTTCAGATAATATCGCAACCATTGAAGTAATTACAATGCCGCCTGCAAAATACAGCGCGCAGGGTAATTCGGGGCTTATCAATATTGTCCTTAAAAAAAATCAAAACCTTGGCTGGTTAGTAAGCTTTAATACCGGCTATCAGCAACGCACATTTGCCGCGGCTTCGCAATCGGTAACCGTAAATTATAAGAGCAACAAACTTGATGTTAACTTTAACACCAACGGTTTTATTGAAAAAAGAAGATTTAAAACCGATTTGCAATATGAACAGGGAGCTATCAGTTGGGATAATAACAATGTGAGAGATCCATTTGCCAAAAACGTATCGGTAAACTCTTCGCTAAATTATAAACTGACAAAAAGGATGAATCTGGGTTTTCTGGGCGATATCACCACACAAAAAGTAAAGGAGGATGGCACAACAAACAGTATTTTTCAAACCATTGGTCGCCCAGCTGCTGATTCTACCGCCAATTCTATCACAAATTATAATAACCTATACACTACAAAGTCGGCAACTGCCTATTACGATTTTCTGATAGATTCATCGGGAAAAAAACTAACTGTTAACGGCAGCTACTTTGTAAAAAACACCAATGGTGATACCTATATCAACAACCAGATAAAAGGCAACAACTCCCGGCAGGAACAGTTTACCAATACAGATGATACGCGTTACCAGGGCAGCTCTGTTAATTTAGACCTGGAGTTACCTTATCGTTTTGCAAAAATTGAAACAGGTGGCTCGTTGGCATATGTAAACAACCACTCGTTAATAAATGCTGTAGGAACCGGTATACCGGTTGGGATAAACAACTTTCTGTATAAAGAAAATACCGCTGCGCTGTATGCCTCGGGCAGTAAAAAATTAAGTAAAAGCTGGTCGGCCAAAATAGGTTTGCGTTATGAGCGTACCGGTATAAACAGCGAATTGATAAATACCGGTTTGGGTAATACGGCTACCATAAGCAATTTATTTCCAAGCATATTCATCTCCTATGCACCTAAAAACAATTCAATTACAGCGTCCTACTCAAAGCGAATTCAGCGCCCTTCATTCAGTATATTAAATCCTTTCAGATCCTACATTAACAGCTACACCTACAGAACAGGTAACCCGTATTTACTGCCTGCATTTAGCGATAACGTTGAGCTGACGCATATGTATAAAAATAATCTTACAACCACCTTATCCGGCTCGGTGCTTAATGGCGGGATAGGAAGCATAACCACTTTTAAGCAAGGCGAGGCGCTAACTGAATCAAAGCCTTTTAACTATATAAAAACATACTCGGGTAATTTATTTATCGCATATACACTCTCTTATAAATGGCTAAACAGTTATAATAGTTTTAGTCTGACTTACAATCGTTCTGTAGCTGATAAAAACATGGTAGTATTGCCTGATGTTAACGGCTTTACAGCTAATTATGCTATCCGTAATACCATCACCTTAAATAGCAAAAAAACAACCTTTTTAGTAGCAAATTATCAGTATGGTTTTCCGGGTAAATCTGGCTTTTTTACAATGAAGAGCAGAAGCAACCTCGAGGCTGGTGTTCGGTTCCAATCGCATAACGGCACTTTTATGTACAATCTGGTAGTTTCGGACATATTGCACACCGCTGCCAATCGCACATCAATGCAGTATAACAACGCTGCTCAAACCAATCACACATATAATGACCTGCGGTATTTAAATCTATCGATATCATACAGCTTTGGTAATGCCAAAGCGCGGGCCAGTACTAAATACATAGACGGCGGAAACAAAAACCGAACTCTTTAAAAAATTAATAGATTTATAAATAATTACAACAAAATAAGCAATGCAAAAGCTGGCTAAACGCGAAGAACAAATAATGCAGGTGTTCTGGAACTTAAAACGGGCATTTATAAAAGAGGTGATCCCTGAACTGCCCGACCCAAAGCCGCATTACAATTCGGTATCAACCATGATAAAGGTGTTGGAAGACAAGGGCTTTTTGGCGCATGACGTTGTGGGCAATATATACCAATATTTCCCGATGGTATCAAAGGAGGATTATCAGAAACATGCCATGAAAGATGTGGTGAGCCAGTACTTTGATAACTCCTACGCTAATATGCTCGCATTTTTTGCTAAGGAGCAGAAAATGTCGGAAGAGGAACTGAACGATATTATTAAACTAATTAAAAGCGACAAGAAATGATAGCATATAGCTTAAGCGTTGCCATAATTATTGCTATAAGTGTGGCATTTTACAGGGTATTTTTGCACCGCGAAACTTTCTTTAGGCTTAACAGAGCGGTTTTGCTGACGTGCCTTGTTTTGGCTTTTATTGTCCCGCTGGTTAAGGTGCCCGCTAAATTTTCGTTCAGACCGGCCCCGCCATCAGAAAGAATTATTGATTTGCAGGTAAATACTGCGGAAGCGCCGGCTGCTGCCACAGCACAGCAGGCCGAGGTTAAAACAGGGGTTGAAAAAACCACCGATGTGCAATCATCAATAGAAAATAAAGCCTTTGTTTTTTTGACTAGTGCCATAAAATATATTCCGTTTGTTTATTGGGCGGGCGTTGCCATTATGGGCGGTAATTTGCTGTTGCAGATACTGGTGCTGTTGTACCGGTCGCGCAAGAACCAGGTTATAAAAGATGGTGTGTGCCGCATTGTTGAAGTGGATGGCGACCGCGCCCCTTGCTCGTTTGCTAACCGCATTTTTATTAATCCTGAAAAATATGATTGGGAGACTTATGACCAGATACTGGCGCACGAGAAGATCCATGTTTTACAGGCTCATACCCTTGATCTGATCTTAGCCGAACTAATGCTGGTGTTCCAGTGGTTTAACCCGCTGGCCTGGATCTATCGTAAGGATATTGAAAGTAACCTGGAGTATTTAACAGATGATTCATTACTAAAAGAGACCGCCTTTGAAAGATCAACTTATCAGTTGAGTTTGGTAAAAGTATCGGTGCCAGAGTTTGCCATGAACATCACCACTAATTACAACCAGTCGCTGTTAAAAAAACGCATTGTTATGATGAATGCCAGGCGGTCAAACATTAACGGCATGTGGAAGTACATGACGCTTGTATTGATGATGGCGGTGTTGGTATGCAATATTAACGAGCCACTTTCCGCAGCTGCTGTTAATACTGTAGCCAAAAATGCGATAAAAAGCAATCAATATAGAAACGTGCCGGCGTTGGGTACAGAACAACAATCAGCAACGTTATCATCGCCTAAAAATAACAATGCTGCAATTAAAAGGGCTGAATCTGGCTTGACTGCACCGGCGCCTATAGCTGACACGACACATCTTCTTAAATTCAGTAACACATCAGGCAGAATTGAGACATTTTATGATGGTGGCACATATAAAATGCCATTCCCTGAAGATATTGTAAAAGCCGATGCCAATTTTGTTACATCTGTGGGCAGCTTAGGCTATGCCGCATTAAGCCAGATACAAATGGATTCGCTTAAAACGGCGGGCGTTACACCACAATTTATAAAAGACATGGCGGCGTTAGGCTACCAGGATATCTCTTATAAAATGCTGTGTATATTAACCTTGGCCCGGGTTACACCTGATTACATAAAAAGCTTTTCTGATTTGGGATACGGGCATATAAAACTTGCCAAGATCACGTCATTTAAGTTTTTTAACGTTGAAGCCGCGTATATAAAAAGCCTGCAGAGCGTAGGCTTAGACATTCCGTTAGACGCGGTTACCATTACGAAATCGAGGGGTTTGACAGCTCAGTATGTTCAAAGCTTTAAAGACCTTGGATATAATAATCTGCCATATAGCAGAATTTCCATGTGGAAGTCTCAGGGAATAGATGCTAATTACATCCGGGGGTTCAATAAAATAGGATTTAACAATATACCCGAGTCAACCTTGTCTTTCCTTAAAAGCGGTAAGATTACCCCCGAATACGTTGCAGATTTAAAAGACAAAGGAGTTGTTTTTGCTGATCTGAAAAAGTACATGTTTCTGAAAAATCAAAAGTAAGTTCAATAGCTTTTCCCTATCACATATAGAATTAATTGATTTTGATTTAACTATCAACGCGTTTACCTTTATAAAAGCACATAACCATGTGCCGGTAAACCATCCAAGTAAAATCTAAATAACCTGATCTATGGAAAACGAATCAAATGATATCAGTAAATGCCCGTTTCATAATGGCAGCATGAAACAAAATGTTGCCGGTGGCGGCACCAAAAATCATGATTGGTGGCCAAAGCATTTAAAGGTGAGTATCCTGCGCCAGCATTCTTCTTTGTCCGACCCGATGGGAGAAAGTTTTAATTACGCCGAAGCTTTTAACAGCCTTGATCTGGATGCGGTAAAAAAAGACCTGCACGCTTTAATGACCGACTCGCAGGATTGGTGGCCGGCAGATTTTGGGCATTATGGCGGATTATTTATACGGATGGCCTGGCACAGCGCGGGTACCTACCGGGTATTTGATGGCAGGGGTGGAGCCGGGGCAGGGCAGCAGCGCTTTGCACCGTTGAACAGCTGGCCGGATAATGTGAGTTTAGATAAGGCCCGCAGATTACTTTGGCCCATCAAACAAAAATATGGCCGCAATATTTCATGGGCGGATTTAATGATATTAACGGGCAACGTTGCGCTGGAGTCGATGGGTTTTAAAACCTTTGGCTTTGCAGGCGGTCGCGCTGATGTTTGGGAGCCCGATCAGGATGTGTATTGGGGCGCGGAAACCGTGTGGCTGGGTGGCGATAAGCGCTATGCCCATGGCTCAGAAGGGGTGGCTAAACACGCTGTATTATCATCAGATGATGATGCCGATGGCGATATCCACTCGCGTAACCTGGAGAAACCATTAGCTGCTGTGCAGATGGGTTTGATCTACGTAAACCCTGAAGGACCGGACGGTAACCCCGACCCGGTTATGGCGGCAAAAGATATCCGCGATACATTTGGCCGCATGGCCATGAATGATGAGGAAACTGTTGCCTTAATAGCCGGTGGGCACACCTTTGGTAAAACACATGGCGCGGCGCCGTCTGAACATGTGGGGAAAGAGCCCGAAGCAGCTGATCTGGCTGCGCAGGGTTTTGGCTGGAGCAATAACTACGGAAGCGGCAAAGGGCCCGATACCATTACCAGCGGTTTAGAAGTAACCTGGACAACAACCCCTACCAAATGGAGCAATAACTTTTTTGAGAACCTTTTAGGTTTTGAGTGGCAGTTAAGCAAAAGCCCCGGTGGCGCGCAGCAATGGGTAGCTAAGAATGCGGATGCTATTATTCCGGATGCATTTGACAGTACCAAAAAGCGTTTGCCAACTATGCTAACTACCGACCTTGCCCTGCGTTTTGACCCGGCTTACGAGAAAATATCCCGCCGCTTTTTAGAAAACCCTGATCAGTTTGCCGATGCCTTCGCGCGTGCATGGTACAAGTTAACCCACCGCGATATGGGGCCGAAAGAGCGTTACTTGGGTCCGGATGTGCCGCAGGAAGAACTGCTTTGGCAGGATCCTATCCCGGCTGTAAATCATGAACTGGTAAATGATGCTGATGTAGCCTCGCTGAAAGGCAAAATATTAAGCTCGGGACTGAGTGTTTCAGAACTGGTTTCCACAGCCTGGGCCTCTGCTTCAACATTCCGTGGGTCTGATAAGCGGGGTGGTGCCAATGGTGCCCGTATTCGTTTGGCACCGCAAAGATACTGGCAGGTTAACAACCCTATGCAGCTGCAAAGAGTGCTGGATGTTTTAGAACTGATACAGCAGGATTTTAACGCATCCGGTAAGAAAATTTCATTGGCTGATCTGATCGTGTTGGCGGGTTGCGCAGGGGTTGAAAAGGCGGCTAAGGATGCGGGTAAAAATGTTACCGTGCTTTTCACGCCAGGCCGTATGGATGCATCGCAGGAGAAAACTGATGTGGAATCGTTTGGGTATTTAGAACCTATTGCAGACGGTTTCCGCAACTACCGCAGGTCAAAATCATCTGTATCAACAGAAGAGCTACTGATAGATAAAGCGCATTTGCTTACCCTAACCGCGCCGGAACTAACGGTATTGGTAGGCGGTCTGCGTGTACTGGGCAATAATTTTGATGGTTCAAAAAATGGCGTGTTCACTAACCGCCCCGGACAATTGACCAACGACTTTTTTGTGAATTTACTTGATATGGGCACCGCCTGGAAGGCCACATCGGAGGACAGGGAAATTTACGAAGGCAGCGACCGCGCCACCGGAACCGTAAAATGGACAGGCACCCGTGCCGACCTGGTATTCGGATCAAACTCTGAACTACGCGCCGTGGCCGAAGTTTACGGCAGCGCCGATGCGCAGGACAAATTTGTAAACGATTTTGTTGCAGCGTGGGATAAGGTGATGAAT
>CBFGNU010000237.1:0-6596 GCA_965650195.1 uncultured Mucilaginibacter sp.
CCCTCATTATAAATGCGTTTAAAGATCGGAATATTCTTTTCTACCATTGATCCAACCACAAAGAAGGAAGCCGGTACCTTTTCCTTTTTCAGGATATCCAGAATGCGTGGTGTGTAATCCGGATCGGGGCCATCGTCAAATGTGAGCACCACTTTGCCGGGTTTGTAGCCGTATTTTCTAATTACGTATTTGGTTGGTAATTTAACGTAGGTCTGGTCGGTAATAGCAAAATTTACCGTATCCAATTTAAGGGTTATCTTACCTTCAGAGGGGGTAGTTATCAAGTCGAGCACTTCTCCGTCACCCGTGTAGTCGATCTTGGTATTAAGTGCTACGTTGTCTAGTTCCTTAAGGTCAAATTTGGTTTTCTTTAACGCCGATAAGGCAAGATTTTTTTGGAAAAACTTCCATAAACGCGGGTCTTCAACGCCCAAACGCCATAGCGCTATTCCGCCTGTTTCCCAATCATCAGCCATCCGCATAATGTTGAAGTTGGTGGCAGCATCGGTAAAATAAACGGTATGCAAAAGGCTGTCTTGTCCCGTATAAGTATAATGCAGATTGGCCGACACCGGGTCATAAGTAATTTTACTATTATATTGTTGTGCCGTACTAACTACTGCCTGGTAACCAACAGTAGTGCCGATACTGCTTTTTGGCCAGTCAACGCCGCCACCCGCAATGGTGAGTATTACTTTTTCACTCGGTACAATATCGCAAACCCTGTCCAGCATTTCTTCCACCCAGTGCTGGTGCGAAATATAGCCGGCATTACTCTCGTCTGTATGCTGATCAATGGCCATAACAAACAAGTAATCATTAAAGCGCTGCAAGTGTAACAGATCATACCGGTCATCATCAGGAATTACATTCTGCGTAACTAAAAAGCCTTGCGGGTGAAGTGTGTTGTATAGATCCTCCTGAAACAATCTGTAATTGCCGTTATCTCTATTGGGCAGATCATTAATATCCAGATTGATACCGCGAAGGCGATATTTTTTGAGCTGTTTTACAAGACTGTTAATAAAAACCTGGCGTAGTTTTTTGTTAGATGTTATGCGTACAACATCCTCCACATCAAAATGGCCGCGTATATTATCTTCGTTTATGTAATTTGATATCGAGATAACTATAGGCTTGTTATATTTTTTATTGATATTGATCAGCCCCGTGTCAATGCGCGCTTCAATAGTGTCTGCCCCCGGTTTAATAAAAAAACCTTCGGAAACCACCATGTCCAGCTGACTGATGTTATCCTTTAAAGAAGTGTAGGCCTGTGTTTCCCATTCGCGGTAAAAGGCGGCATTTATACGGTCTTTGTTGTTAGGGTGCTCCAACTGATGACGCCGCCTGGCTTTGGCCAATGCATCTAACTGGCCTTTTTGCACCTTATAATCTTTATACCGGGTTGATACTCTTAGCGCCCGCAACTCTTCGTCGCTTATTCGTTTCGGCGCAGGATTAAGATTGGGGAGTTCGGGGTATTGTTGCGATGTTACCGTTATGGCGGCTGCTATAACGCCGCAAAACAATATAAATAATACAACGCGACTGATCCACTTAAAACGATTCCATCTCTCGGGTGTATCGGCCTGAAAAATCTGTTTATGCCGCATTAAAAAAGTGATTTTTAACTAGTAAGATTAAAGGCAATCAAAAACTGCATAAGAAGCAGCTACCGTTTTTATTTTTTGTCGGGCTCAATACCCGAAAAATCAACGCCGCATTTACAATTGCCGCCGCAACTTTTTTTGGTAAATAAGTTTTTGTATACCATTCTGCCAACGTAAAACAAGGCTCCGGCAAACAAAAGAATCACTATAATGGTTTGGATATTCATCGCTGCAAAAATACTATAATAAAAATATATACGTACTGATTTATATACGAACGAAGCGGCGATATGTTGTAAGCGGAGTTAATTTTACTTTGCGCTGAGGTTAAGTAACTATGTAAAAGCATCAAAAGCTTTTTAATGCCGTATATTAACGTTACCTTTGCGCCAAATTTTAAAGGCATTTCATGCAAAATATAAGAAATATTGCGATCATCGCACACGTTGACCACGGCAAGACTACGCTGGTTGATAAAATTTTACACAGTTGCGCGATCTTCAGAGAAGGTCAGGAAACTGGTGAATTGATACTGGATAATAATGACCTGGAGCGCGAGCGCGGTATCACCATTGTTTCAAAAAACGTATCTGTAGTATACAAGGGTACTAAAATTAACATTATTGATACTCCTGGTCACGCCGACTTTGGCGGTGAGGTTGAGCGTGTGTTGAAAATGGCTGATGGTGTATTATTACTTTGTGATGCTTTTGAGGGAGCTATGCCTCAAACCCGCTTTGTAACGCAAAAGGCTTTGGCTTTAGGCTTAAAACCAATTGTGGTTGTAAACAAGGTTGATAAAGAAAATTGCCGCCCCGAAGAGGTTTATGAGCAAATTTTTGAGTTGTTCTTCAATCTTGATGCTACCGAAGATCAGTTGGATTTCCCGGTAATTTACGGTTCATCAAAACAAGGTTGGATGAGCACAGATTACAAAAAACCAACCGAAGATATTTTCCCGTTGATGGATGCTATTATAGCAAATATTCAACCTCCGCCAATTAGCGAAGGTACTTTGCAAATGCAGATCACGTCGTTAGATTATTCTTCATTCGTGGGTCGTATTGCTATCGGTCGTGTTGCTCGTGGCGTTATCAAAGAGAACATGCCTGTATCGTTGGTAAAACGCGATGGCACTATCCAAAAAACAAGAATAAAAGAACTATATACTTTTGAAGGCTTAGGTAAGGTTAAAGCTACCGAAGTTAGCGCGGGCGATATTTGTGCCGTTGTAGGTATTGAAGGTTTTGATATTGGCGATACCATTGCCGATTTTGATAAACCGGAGCAATTGGAAGTTATCCATATTGACGAGCCTACCATGAACATGTTGTTCACCATTAACACTTCACCTTTCTTTGGTAAAGAGGGTAAATTTGTAACATCACGTCACTTACGCGACAGGTTGTACAAAGAGATGGAAAAAAACCTGGCGCTTAAAGTTGTTGAAACTGAATCGCCCGATTCCTACTTAGTATACGGCCGTGGTATTCTTCACTTGTCAGTATTGATTGAGACCATGCGTCGCGAAGGATACGAATTACAAGTGGGCCAGCCACAGGTAATTGTTAAAGAGATAAATGGTGTTAAATGTGAGCCTGTCGAAGTATTAACTGTTGACGTACCGGGCGATGTTGCCGGTAAAGTTATTGAGTTGGTAACCCAACGCAAAGGCGACCTGTTAGTAATGGAGCCTAAAGGCGACTTACAACACTTAGAGTTTGAGATCCCTGCACGTGGTATCATCGGCTTACGTAACAACGTATTAACTGCTACAGGTGGCGAGGCTATTATGGCCCACCGCTTTAAAGCTTACGAGCCTTGGAAAGGTGTAATACCCGGCCGTTCAAACGGTGTATTGGTATCAATGGATACCGGTAAAACCACTGCTTTCGCTATTGATAAATTACAGGACCGTGGTCGTTTCCACGTTGATCCGGGAGTTGATATATACGAAGGACAGGTATTAGGCGAGCACATACGCGATAACGACTTGGTTATTAACTTAACTAAAGGCAAGCAGTTAACCAACATGCGTGCATCAGGTAGCGATACTAACGTACGTATAGCGCCTGCTATTAAGTTTTCGTTAGAAGAGTCTATGGAATACATACAGGCTGATGAATATATCGAGGTAACACCTCAAAGCATCCGTATGCGTAAGATCTTCCTTAACGAGAATGAACGCAGAATTAACGCTAAGAAATTCCAGTCATAACGTTTTTTTTAATAAAATGATAAAAAGAAGCTCCCAAAAGGAGTTTTTTTTGTTTTTATAATATTAAAACGCTGTATATTAGCGGTATTGATTAATACCCCTAATGCAAAGAAAATTCCCTTTTTTTCTTTTACTCCTGATGTGCGTTTGTTTTAGCGCGTGCAAAAAAGAAATTAAAGCTATACCTGACGCAGATATTTGTCTGCGTAACTCTACCTTGTATTATCAAAAAAAGTGGGCAGCAATTTATACCCGCATTGACAACAGCGAAACAGGCGCGGCAAAAAAGACAGTTATCATTCCCGCTTACGGTTATTTCAATATCAATTTTAATTCGACTTACAAACTTTTTGGCGATACGGAACCTGCCGAAGGCAAATGGTCTGTTGATGAAAATTGCAACTTTGTACTTAAGCCGCTAAAAGGGACACAACATACCTACCAGGTAAAAAAATTAACGCCCGATTCGCTTATTATTGCTGAGCGGGTTGGTGCCATAACAACAACACTCCATTTTTCAACATTCAATTGCCCCGACATGAACAATCTGGAGGCCAGGTGGGACAATGTAGAGACGCGTACTGTTGATTACGACGCTACAGGCGTAAGCAACAGGCAAATAAACTATCCAACAGGTTATATAAGGTTTAATACTGACGCGGGATATGAACTGGTAAGCAATGGGTTCCCTTTTAAAGGCACCTGGGGCATAGCGCAGCCCGATTGCAATTTGATTTTGGATAAAGGTAAGCGGTGGGAAAAATCATACATAGTAGAAAAACTAACTGCCGATTCGCTTAAACTGTGGTATAAAGATACCGTGGCAAAAACTAATTATTTGCTGGTTTATAAAAAGCATTAAGGGCAATCTGTAGCCGCCTGCTGCGATTAGGTTTTAATAAGCCTGATAAAACAATTATCTTAGCCGGATGAAAGGTAATGACCGCCTGTATCCATCTTTATTTCACCCTCGCTACGTACACCTTACTCATTTAAGAGATGCTACGTTAAAAACGATACACCAATTAACGGCAGATAAAAAAGACCTGTTACTGGTTGATTTTGGCTGCGGCGACATGCCTTACCGCTCGGTGATTGAACCGCACGTAGGAAAATATTTGGGCGTTGATCTGGAGATGAACCCTAAGGCGGAGCATCATATTGATTTTGATAGTAAAACAACACTTCCTGATAATTATGCTGATATAGTGTTATCTAACCAGGTGTTAGAGCATGTTGATTCTCCGTCGGGTTATTTAAAAGAAGCGCTGCGGATATTAAAACCGGGTGGCTCCATTATTTTAACCACGCATGGTTATTGGTATTATCACCCAACCCCAAATGATTATTGGCGGTGGACAAGCGCCGGCCTGCGCAAAACGGTGGAAGACGAAGGTTATATTGTTGCTTCTTTCCATGGCATAATGGGGCTTGCGGCAAGCGGCCTGCAATTGCTGCAAGATGCGATCATCAATAAACTGCCTAAATTTCTGGTACCGCCTTTTGCGTTTGTTATGCAATTAAAGATACGGTTGTTCAATAAAATGAACTCGCAACCACAGCGCGATAGGGATGCTTCTTTATACGTAGTTATAGCACAAAAACCATCCATTTAAAATGGAAGCGTTTAACCTATGCATCATAAAACCAAATAAGGAGACCTTTTCTGAAACCTTTATACAAGCGCACATAGACCGCCTGCCGGGAAATAAGAAGGTTCTTTATGGCGGAGCCTTTCCGCTTTATGATCATGAGGATAGATTTTTAGTCAAGTCAATATTTGGACTGGTTAGCTATTTGATACAAAAACGCCTTTTAAATAAAACAAGCATTGGTGTTAGAACAAATGCATTAAGGTCCTATTTAAAACGAGAGAAGATAGACGTAGTGCTTGCCGAGTATGGCATGGTTGGAGCTATGGTAGCCAGGGCCTGCCAATTGGCAAATGTACCTTTGGTTGTTCATTTTCACGGCGCAGATGCACATCACAAGGGTACTGTCGAAAAATATCGGAGTTTGTACAAAAAGATGTTTGAGTACGCAAGTTGCGTTGTTGCGGTATCGCAGGAAATGGTCCAAAGTTTAAAGGATTTAGGTGCCCCGCCAGCTAAAGTGGTATTGAATCCTTATGGAGTAGATACCTCGCTTTTTACCGTAGCCGATATAAGTAAGTCTAAAGCTGATTTTTTATCAGTGGGTCGTTTTGTAGAAAAGAAATCGCCGCTATCTGTAATTGAAGCTTTTTTTATACTTTCAAAAAATGTGCCCGATGCCCGTTTGTGGATGGTAGGTGATGGCCCTTTGCTTTTTCAGGCAAAAGAACTGGCAGAGCAACTAAAATTATCAGATAAAATAACATTTACGGGTGTACTTTCAAAAACTGAAATACAAACGTTAATGCAGCGAATGCGGTGCTTTGTTCAGCATTCTGTTACCGCGGCTGATGGTGATAAAGAAGGAACACCCAATACAATATTAGAAGCGGGGGCGTCAGGTCTTGCTATTGTAAGCACTCAACATGCCGGCATTAAAGAGGCCGTTATAAATGGAGAAACCGGATACCTTGTACCGGAGCACGATGTAAAAGGCATGGCCAATTATATGATTAAAGTTGCTAACGACG
This sequence comes from uncultured Mucilaginibacter sp., assembly GCA_965650195.1. Classification (GTDB taxonomy): domain Bacteria; phylum Bacteroidota; class Bacteroidia; order Sphingobacteriales; family Sphingobacteriaceae; genus Mucilaginibacter. The sequence goes on from CBFGNU010000237.1 coordinate 6,455, forward strand.
TTAAACTTGCGGCCGACCTGGGTGCAAGGGAAGCGGAACACATCCGCAAAAATTATGATATAAACTTCAGGATAAATACATTAGCGGCGCTGCTTAAGCAGGCTATAAAAGATAAAAAGTAAGATGTTAAGACAACTAGTAC